>JAGBOM010000305.1 GCA_017633865.1 Opitutales bacterium | reverse complement strand
TTAAGTAAAACGGCATTCTCTTTTGCATGAGATCGCGAATCTTCTCAAGCGGGTTTTCCACATTCAAAAGCGGGCGCTTGCCCGAGCCGGCAACCCTCTTGTAAACCGTCTCGGCGGGGGCGAAAAGCGCTATCGAAACCCCGCGCCTCTTAACAAGCTCGGGCCTTCCCTCCGAGCACACAAGCCCTCCCCCGCACGACACCACGCAGCCGCTTTCCGGGTGCCCCGACTCCATAAACTCGCGCTCCATCTCCCTAAATCGGCTCTCGCCAAGCTTCTCGAAAATCTCGCGGACTTTCATGCCGCATTTCTTCTCGATTTCCTCGTCGGAGTCCAAAAAGCGCATGGAAAGCCTCTTTGCAAGCCGCCTTCCGAGCGCGGACTTGCCCGTGCCCATAAAGCCGACCAAATACAAATTCGGCTTCGGATTTATTTCGGGATTCAACTTGGCGGGCTTATGCTTCATCGTTTTTTAGAATTTCAAAAACCCCCTTTAAGCGCAAGCATAAAACGCCCGAAGTTTTTTCACAACCCCCGCGGGCCGCGAATCCATTTAGGCGCAAAAAAAACGCCCGAAGTTTTCGGGCGTTTTTTAAATTTGACGCAGTTAAATTAGTAGGAGAACTTCGCGGCCGCGCCCATCCAAATGTTCTGCTCGCCCTTGCCGTCGGGATCGAGGTCGTTTGTGGCGTAGCGCACGCCTACGGAGAGAGCGCAGTTGTCGGTTACGGTGTAAACCAAGTCGGCCTTGCCGCCGACATAGTTGTAGCCCTCGTTGTAGCGGGACACTACGCCGTCAACCTTGTGGCGGTAGATGTTTGAAAAGCCGTAGTAAACGGAGGCTTCAATGCCGAGAAAATCGTGGCGCTCGCCGAGAATCCACTTTGAAACCGGAATGCGCGCGCTGATCGCGGCCTCGACTGTGTTGGCGTGCATGGTGAGGTCGTAGAAGTAGTAAACGCTGGGAGTGATGGCCATGTCGGCGACGGTTTCGGAAAAGTCGGCGATAATGTCGCTTAGGTCGTAGGAAACGCCGAACTTGAGCTCGTGGGTGCCGGAGAATGTGCCGTCAACCGCGGCGCCGTCGGTGTACCAGTAGTAAAGGTAGCCGAAGTCGAACACAAAGCCCTTGAGGTTGTAGGTGGTGCCTACGGAAAGGTCGAGCTCGTTGGGGGCCTCGTCGGAATTCTGAAGGGGAAGATTGTCCCAAGCGTCGGCGTAGATGTCCCAATTTTCGGCGAGGTTGTAGCCGAGGGTGAGGTCCACCACGAACGAGGCGCCCGCGCATTTCAAGCCGCGGAAGTTGTACTGGCTTTCAAAGCCGACCGAAAGCTCCGCCGAAAAGTTTTCGGCAACGGCCTTCAAGGGGCAAACGGGAGCCTCTTCGGCGGGAGCCGCGGGCTGGGAAACCTGCGCGGCGGGAGCCTGAACCGCGGGAGCCGCGGGAGTTGCGGGGGCTTTGGCGTCCTGCGCGTAGGTCTGGCCGAGCGCGAGCGCAAAGCAAGTCATTACGATAGTCTTTAGCAGTGTTTTCATAGTTTTTAGTTCTTATTTAAAATACAGTGAAATAAATTAGCGCGAATTTTGAACCTTTCAACCCCCAAATGTAAAGCTTTTTTTTCAAATTTCTAAAAATTTCGCGCCCCGCCCCGCGCCGATTCCCGTTCGCGCGCCAAAAAAATATTGTTGTTTTTGAAAAGATTTTTAAGAATATAAAGACATTCGGATTTCTATAAATATGGAAGAAGACAAGGCGCAAATAATCATTCCAAACCTAAACCCGCGCTTTTCGGGAATAACCTCTACAATAATTGCGGTCGTTCCCGAACAGCAAAAAGAGCTGGATTTCGCCGGCGTCGGCTATTTTATAGACAAGCGCATTCGGCACATCTCGTGGCGCGAATTTTTCCGCCTCAGCTCCCGCCCCCTAAAAAACGGCAAAAACAGGATTTTCCACTGCCGCAGAAATATAGAAATGGTCTACGGGCTGATATTTAAATACATTCTAAGGCGCAAAATAACGCTTATATTTACGTCAACCGCGCAGCGCAAACATACATGGCTTACAAAATTCCTCTATAAAAGAATGGACGGCCTTTTGACGACAAGCCCCCGCGCCGCCTCCTTTTTGGTCAGAAAGCCCGACGCCATTATCCCCCACGGCACAAACCCCGAAATATACTTCCCGATTGAAGACAAACGCGCCCTGCGCGCCGAGCTCGGGCTCGAAAACGAGCATAGCATAGGCATTTTCGGCAGAGTAAGAGAACAAAAAGGCGTTAGAGAGTTTGTGGAGGCGATGTGCGAAATTTTGCCGAAACACCCCGAATATAACGCCGTAATAGTCGGGCAGACAACGCCAAAATTCGTCCCGTTTGAAAACGAGATGAAGCAACTCATTAAAGACGCGGGGCTGTCTTCAAGATTCCAATGGCTCGGCAAGGTGGAGTTTGAAAAAATCCCCAAGCTTTTCAGAGCCATGGATCTTGTCTGCGCGGTCTCCAGAAACGAGGGCTTCGGGCTCACCTGCCTCGAGGCCATGGCAAGCGGAGTCCCCGTTATAGCCACAAAAACGGGCGGGTTCGACATGGTTATACGCGAAGACTCCGACGGGCATATCATACCCTGCAACGACGCGAAAGCCCTCGCAAAAGCGCTCGATATCTCCCTGTCAGACCCCGAAAAACTGCGCCGAATGGGGAAAAACTCGCGCGAAAGAATTTTGAGCTCCTTTACAATCTCAAAAGAAGCCTCCGCAATCAACGCCGTCTATAAAAAATTCCTCGGCCTGTCCTAAAAGAATAGAGCCCCGGATTCGCTTCCCCATTTACAATACTTAGGCGTGGAGCCCCGCGCCTCTTGCCAAAAGACGCATTAAACTTCGTTTAACAGCTCCTTCAGAAAAATCCAAAAAAAATACTCTAATTAAAAAATAAGAAAAATAAAACCGCTATGAGTTCGTTAATTTTGAGGCAGAGATTTTGCGAAGGCTGCGCCCTCGACGTGAGATGCTTCGCATCTCGTGTGATTATTCGACGCAGAGTTCCGCATCTCCTGCCTAAAGATGCATTGCTTGCGCAATGGCTCGCTTGAAATTCCCCGAATAAAAAAATAGTCTTATTAAAAAAGTAGAAAGAAAAACCGTTCTGAGTTCGTTGGTTTAGGCGCATTGATTTTGGATGCAGAACAAGGAGCAAAAAAAAGACGGCGATGGAGTGTATTTAAACATACTCGACATTGCCGTCTTTTTTTTAAGCGACACAGTTATGCGCCAAAATCAATCGCCTAAATCGGCGGGTATCCCCGCATTCAGCCTGCCTGTGGCATGCGCGAGGTTCGCTATGCTCATCGAGAGCGCGGACTCCGCCGAAACCTGCTGCTGGCGGGCTTTCGAGAGCGTCGAAATCGAGTTTAACAAATCGGTAATGGTGCCCACTCCGTTTTCGTAAGCGGTTTTGGTCGCCTTGTAGGCCTCCTCGCTGGCGTCGACCGCGGCCTTTGAGCTTTCAAGCTGCAAGACCGCGCTTTTGTAGGAGTAGTAGCTCGACCAGACCGCGCTTATAATCCGGATTTCGGTTTCTTTAAGCTGCTGTTCGGCGGCGCGCTCCTTGGCCTGCGCGGAGATAAGCTCGTATTTGCGGGCGAAGCCCGTAAACAAGTCCCAAGACAGGGTCGCGCCCAAAGAGTAGTTGTTGTAGGGGGCTCCGTACATATTGTCGCCGGTGTAGTCCGTCCAGACCATCGAGCCCTGCGCGGAGATTTTCGGCAAAAAGTCGCGCTCGGCGGCCTTGACGTTTTGCTTGGCGGCCTCGAGCTTCGAGTACGCGGCAAGAACGGTCTGGCGCTCGCGCAGCGCGCCTGCCATGAGCTCATCTATCTTCTTTTCGGCCTCCTCGCCCTGCGGGATTTCTATGGAGTCCGAAATCTTCAGGCTTTCGGAGACCTCTATGCCGAGGCTTTCGGCAAGATGCGCGCGGGCGGTTTCGACGGAGGAGTTTGCGAGAGCCAAAGCGTATTCGGCGTTCTTCAAAGTCGCCTTCGCGCGGAGCTCGTCCTGCTTGCTGCCGACGGAGTTGTCGAGGCGCGCCTTGGCGGAATCGTAGGCGCTTTTGGCGTCGTCAATGTCGGCGAGCGCGGCTTTCACGTTGCCCTGGGCGCTATAAAGGTTGAAGTACGCCTCGTAAACGCCGAG
>JAGBOM010000304.1 GCA_017633865.1 Opitutales bacterium | reverse complement strand
CTTCGTTTACGCAAAGAGTAGTGCGGATATACCGCCAATCCTGATTTAGGCGATTGCTTTTGGCGAAGAAGTTCGTTGCTTCAAAAAAACCTCGATAGTTACATACTTAGTATGCGCCTATCGCGGTTTTTTCTCGCGCCTGCTTCTTCATCCAAAATCAATGCGCCTAAATGGGCACACAACGTTTTTTTAAATTTACTCTTTTTAAGACTATTTTTTTATTCGAATTTTCTTTAAAGAAGCCATTGAACGAAGTTCAATACGGCTTTTGGCAAGAGGCGCGGGGCTCCGCGCCGATGTATCACAGAGAGGAAGCGGAGCTTCCGAGGGTCAAGGGCTCGCTCTTGTTTAGGCGCATTGTTTAGGCGCATTGTTTTTGGATGCGGAAGCAGGCGCAAGCGCAAAAAAAGCTCGGAATAGAATTTACATTCATTCCGAGCTTCTTTTTGCCGAAGCAACGAACTTCCGCGCCAAAAGCGCGAAGCCAAAAAAACTTATTTAATATCTACTATTTCCGCGTCAAATATCAGCGTAGATCCCGGGGGAATGGCGCCGACAGCCTGGTTTTTGTAGCCGAGCTCGGACGGGATATACAGGCGGATTTTGCCGCCCTTGCCAATCTTTTGCAAGCCTTCCCTAAAGCCTTCGATAACGCCGTTGAGCGGGAACGAGGCGGGCTCGCCGCCGTGGAGCTCGGTAGAGTCGAAAACCGTGCCGTTTATAAGCTTGCCGGTGTATTTTACGACAACCGTAGATTCAGGAGTCGGGAGCTTCGGGTCGCCCGCCTCGAGAATTTCAAAGGCGAGCCCCGACGGGGACTTCTGGATTTTGTCGTTCGCCTTAATGTCTTTCCAGAAAGCTTCGGCCTCGGCTCTGGACTTTGCGACGGCCTCCTCGGCGGCGGCCATGGCGCGCTCGTTTAGATAGTCCTGCATTTTCGGGCCGATTGTGGGGGCGTTTGCCGGCAGGGGCGCGCCGTTAATATAGGCCTTCATGCCGTCAAAGAAAACGGCGACTTCCTCGGCCGTAAATTTAAGCTCTTTGGCGCCGGTTTGCTTTGCTACAACCATGCCGTACAGGTTCAGGTATTCTTTTTCTTCGGGTGTCATTTTTTTGGTGTTGTTTGACGCGGCGGGAGCGTCTGCGGAAGCGCTTTTAGCCTCCTCGGCCGCAAAAGACATTGACGCGGCGGCAATGACCAGCGCGCAGATTTTTACAAGGTGTTTTTTCATATTTATATATTGTTAAAATTAGGGTCGAATTTTACGTGCGCGGCGGAATTAGTCAAACAGATTTATCGCCGCCGCGCGCCCGCAAAAAATTTCAAGCGTTCTTATCGGCGTTTTTTTGGCCGGCTTAAACGCTTTCCCCAAAAATTAGTCGAGCTTTAGCTTGCCGAGCGAAACCTTTTTAACCTCGCCCTTTGCGACTCCGCCCTCGTTGTAGGCGTCAATCCTAAACCAATAGTCTTTGGCTTCGGAATTGAAGCACGAAAGCGTTAGCGACTCGGCGTCCGGCTTCTGGTACTGGACTGACAAGTGTAGCGCGTCGGGGCTTACGCCGTAGTTGATTATGTAGCCGCATACGTTTTGGGCGTCGCCGCCCTTCCAGAAGAACCTTATGTTGCGCTTGTCGGACTCGTCGCGGACGGCGGAGGCGTTCGACACGGGCTTCGGCTTGTCGATATTCGCGAACCCGAACGCGCGGAGGTCGCGGACGGCGAATTTGCCGCGCTTTGCCGCGTGTACGTTTTCAAGCCGCAGCGCGCAGGCCTGCACCGGGGTTTTGAGCTCGACATAGTCGTGCGGGACGCAGGTCTTATTTTGCGACTTGTCGACCAAGATTTTCCAGTCGGAATCGGGAGAGCTTTTATAGAAAAGCTTGTAGGCGTGGTAGTCTTCGTCGTTCGCGCTCTGGTCTATGCCGTGCTCGGCGAAGTTTACCTGAACCGCGCAAAGCTTGCGCGGGGTTTTGGAAAATTCGACTTCGAGCCACTCGCCCGCGTCGCCGGTTTTGGCGCACCACCAAGTGCGGACGTTTTCGTCGGCGGCGAGATTAGGCGAATATTTTTCGTCGATAATAGACGAAGCCGCCGCAACGGCCTTTGCGGGGGAAATCAGATTGTTCCACTTTACAAGCGGCGTTCCGAACGGGACTTTTTTGGCGGGCATGGCCATGGGATAGTCTCCCAAATAGGTTTGGGTGAACATTCTGCCCTGGTCGTCGAAGCCGACGGGGAAGAGCCCCAGGCGGCGCTCAAAGCCCGCGTGAACGCCGACCCACATCGTCGTTACGCGCCACCAGTTTCCGTTAAAGTCCTGAAACACGCAGCTGTGCCCCGTGCTGTTTATGAACCCGCCGACCTTTAACGACGCGGTCGCGTAGTCCGCAAGCTTGAAGTCTTTGTCGGGGTAGTCGGAGACGTAGACGGAGTCGCTATACCACGGGCAGGCGGTGCCGGGGTTCGAGTTTTGCAGGTAGTATTTGCCGTTATATTTTGTAAGCCAGGCGGCCTCCTGCATGGAGTCCTCCGAGACGGTCGAGAACTGCGGCTTTTGCGGGGGATTTCTGCGAATCAGCCTTGTGGTGTCCAAAGTTTCGGGCTTGTTCCAGTCGCTGTATCTCGTTTCGTATTCGGCCTTGCCCTGGTGGAGGCCGTAGGGCGAGTTTATAAGAGTTTCCGCGCCCTTGGTTTTGGGGGTGAGCTGAACCTTAGTTTTGGGAACTTCGGTAAAATCTTTCGGATTCAGCCGGGCGACGACATTTTCATGGCCGCCGAAATAGTCGTAAATCTTGCCGTCGTCGTCCAAAAAATAGCAGGGGTCGAAACCCGGAAGAGCCCTTTCGGAATACACCTCCCAAGAGTCCCCGTCGGCGGGGTTGGCGGAGCGGATTACGACTCTCGAGCCGAGCCCCGACCAATAAACGTAGCCGTCCATCGCGAAAACCGCGGGCGCCATCTGCTCGCCCTTCGCGTCGAGAATTTTAGGCAGCACCGATTCGGGAAATTTTACGGGCTTCCACGAGATTAAGTCGTCCGAAACCCTGTAGCCGGGAACGCCCCCCTTGTAGATTGAGCTAAACAGATAATACTTGCCCTTGAAGGGCACGATTACGGGGTCGGCGGCGGTGCGCGCGTTGTTGTGGTAGGGGCGGTAGTTTATGTTTAGCGGGTTGCAAAAAGTCTTCGCCCCCGCGAGAGCGTCGTGCTTAAAGGTTTTTGGAAAAGCCCCCTCCGCCACAAAAGCCGCGCCCAAAAACAAAGCGGGCAAGGCCGCGAACTTAAAAAACGAATTTCCCTTCTTCATGCATTATCCTTTTATTAAATTGAAAACTTGTTTCGTTTTACAAAATACGAAACGGAATAACAAGAAAAAAGAGAAAAAAGGGACAAGCTCCGCCTGTGCCGTCAATGCTGTTGGGGTGCGGCTGCCTTTTTTTAAGCAGGTGGGTGCTACCGCCGAACTTCCGCCTTCCGAAACAAATCGGCCTGGCGCCCATTCGGACGGGTCAAGCTCCCTTCATATTGTCATTAAGGAGGCGACCCAAGTTGCTGTGCCACGAACACCGCAGGGCTTGTTTATAGCATCTTTAACATCGTAAGAATTTTGTCAATAAAAAGCGCCTAAACTCTCGCCTCGCAAAAACGCTTGAGCTCCATAAACCTGTCGGAATCCACATCGGGGCACGCGGCTATGTGGCGGACGAGGCTGCGCCACTCAAGATACGCCCTTTCGATGTCGCCGCGGCGCAAGACGTCGTCCTCAAGCTTGGCGAAGCTTTTGCCCGCGTCGATT
>JAGBOM010000303.1 GCA_017633865.1 Opitutales bacterium | reverse complement strand
TCCACTCTTTAAGCATGCGGCAGCCGTTGTAGGCGTGGCCGTGGTTGCCCATTTGCGTTACAAGGCCGGTTTTCTTCGCGAGAGCCTTAAGCGCCCTCGCCTCGCCTATCGTGTGGGTGGCGGGCTTTTCGACGTAAACGTGTTTGCCCAGGCTCATCGCCTTTACGGCGGCGGGATAGTGCATGTGGTCGGGAGTGGCGACCAAAACCGCGTCGATATTGTCCGCCTGCTCCTCGAGCATCTGGCGGTAGTCTTTATATCGCGGAACCGACGGGTAGCGGGTGAACGTCGCGGAGGCTCTGTCGAAATCGGGGTCGGCAAAGGCGGTGAACTCCACAAGAGGGTCCATCTGGCTAAGGTCGACCCTGCCCTGGCCTCCGCAGCCGATAACGGCAAGCCTTACCTTCTTGTCCGGGCTTACCAGATTTTTGTGGGGGGAGACCCAGTTGTCGTCCACAACCCGGTCTTCCTTAGCCCAAATTGACGATGTGAGCGCGAGCCCGGCGCCCGCCAAAGCGGAGCGTTTTAAAAAGTCGCGCCTGTTTATTATTATATTCAGCATATTTTCCTTCCCTTAAAAAATTCAGGTTTCAAAATTTCGACATAAATCATATTTGATAGGCGCCTTACGTCAAGATTTTTATATATTAACAGATAAAAACGCAAAAAAAAGACGCGGGGCAAAACACCCGCGCCTTAAAAAGAAACCGCCGCAATTTCTATTACAGGCCGAGGATTTCCGAAGCGGACTTCGCCTCCGCCTGAAGCTCCTCGTTGCTCGCCTTGATTCTTGCCGCTGAAAATTCGTTTATCGGCAAATCATTAACGACATACCAGTTTTTGCCGTCGTCGGTGCGGACGGGCATCGAGGTGATTATGCCTTTGGGGGTGCCGTATTCGCCGTTTGAGCAGACGCCGACGCTGAACCATTCGCCCGCCGGGGTCGGAGTGGAAAGCGCGCGGACCGTCGAAATAGCGGCGTTTGCCGCCGACGCGGCCGAAGACGCGCCCCTTGCCTCTATAACCGCGGCTCCGCGCTTTTGAACGGTCGGGATAAATTCGTTTTCGAGCCAGGCCTTGTCGTTAATGACATCGGCGGCGGGCCTGCCGTTAATCTTGGCGTTGTAGGCGTCGGGATACTGGGTGGAGGAATGGTTGCCCCAAATTGTGACGTTTGAAACGTCGCGGCTAAGAACGCCGGCTTTTGCGGCGAGCTGGTAGGCCGCGCGCTTCTGGTCGAGCATGGTCATGGCAAACCAGCGGTCGGACGGAATCGAAGGGGCGGACTGCTTGGCTATCCAGCAGTTCGTGTTGCAGGGGTTGCCGACGACAAACACGCGCACGTCTTTGGCCGCGTACTGCTCTATGGCCTTGCCCTGGCCGGTAAAAATGCCGCCGTTAATCTTGAGCAGGTCGGAGCGCTCCATTCCGGCCTTGCGGGGCATTGAGCCCACGAGTATCGCCCAATTTACGTCTTTAAAGCCCTCGGCCAAGTCCGCGGTGCATACGATTTTTTCAAGCAGCGGGAAGGCGCAGTCGTCAAGCTCCATCTTGACGCCGTTTAACTTAGGCATCGCGGGGGCGATGTCTATAAGATTGAGCTCCACGGGCTGGTCGGCGCCGAACAAATCGCCGTTGGCGATGCGAAACACCATCGCGTACCCGATGTTTCCGGCCGCGCCGGTAACTGCAACTTTAATTGGTTTCTTCATAGCAAACTTAAGTTTAAATTTTTTATGGGTAAATACTATATACGCCTCCGCCCGATTTTGTAAAACAAATTTTAGCGGGGGGCGAAAATTTCGCTTAAACAAAGAGGCCGCGCGAAACAAATTTTAAAAAACCCCTGATTTTTTCGCATTTTTGCATTGACGGGCAAAAAAAAGTGTCCATAAATAGGAGTCATAAAGCGGGTGTTTATCCCATCTTTTAATCATCATAAACCCAAAAAAAAACAAACATGAAAAAAGAAGATCTCATCGCAATCATTCAAAAGAATCTTGGCGCGGACGCCTCCAAAGCCTGCGCTGAACGCGCCCTCAAGGCCGTTCTCGAAGGCATCCAGGCCGGCGTAAAGAAGGAAAAGAAAGTCCAGCTCATCGGCTTCGGCACTTTCTCCGTAGTTGACCGCAAGGCCCGCACAGGCATCAACCCCAAGACCAAGGAGAAGATCAAGATCAAGGCTTCCAAGGCCATCAAGTTCAAGGCCAGCTCCAAGTTCAAGGCGAAATAATAAGCGCTTTGCAATTTAAAAAAAGCGTTCGGATTTTTTCCGAACGTTTTTTTTGCGCCAAAATTTTTTATTGCGATAGAAAAGCCCAAGCCGCGGCAAGGCAATTTAGCCTTGCGCCTTCGCCGCGACGAGCCTGTAAAAGCCGCGGGAGTCTTTTATGATTTGCGAAACGATTTCTTTGTCGCCGCCGCCATGCGCGCTTGAGGCGCGGCAATAAATATCGTAAAAAACGCCGCCCACAAATTTTTCGGAAAGCCCTTTTGAAATCTCTCCGCGCTTAAGCGCGTTTTTCAAAACGACGGACATCGCCGCCATTTCCCCCGCAATAAAGCTTTTAAATTCCGGAACGTTTTGCATAACCTCCGCGTACAAAAGATTGTACCTTAAAATGTTTATCTTCGGATTTTTCGCCGCCGCGAAAATTTTGCAAAGCGCCGACATGTTTTTATTTGTAAGCTCCAAAAAATCCCGAAGGCTAAGCGCCTTAAAATCGTCATTAACCGGGAAGAATTTTTCGTAGAAATAATGGCGGCACGCCTCCATTAAAAGCTCGGACTTCGCGCTGAAATGCTTGTAGAGCACCCCCCTTGAAAGCCCGACGGCGCTTTGAATGTCGCTTACGGAAATTCCCTTGTAGCCCTTTTCAAGCATCAGGAAAAAGGCCTTTTCGAGAAGCAGCTCCCTCGTGTTTTTCATTTTGAAAAATTCCCGTGGCGGCTCAGGGCGACAATCGGGAAATACTGCTTGTAGAATTCGTAGCGCAGCATAAACCCGCGCGAAAGCTCCTTGCCCTGCGGCAGGGGCTTGCCGTTTCTTAGGTCGAGCTTGGCGCCGAGCCCGTAGCCGGGGAAGCCCGTGCCGGTGTAGCAGTTTTCGACCCACGTTCCGTCGGGCGTCTGCGCGCGCTTAAGGTATTCTATTCCCTTTTCGATTTGCGACTCGTAGCCGCAATCTTTAAACGACATCAATGACACCAGCGCCCACGCGGTTTGCGAGGCTGTTGACTCGCCCCGCTGCTTGGGCGACATGTACGTCGCGGCGGTTTCTCCCCAGCCGCCGTCTTCGTTCTGCCTCGAGACAATCCACGCGAGCGACTTTTTCACGCGCGGGTCGTCCGCGCCGAAGCCCGCCGCCGCGAGGGCGGTCAGCACGCTCCACGTGCCGTAAATGTAGTTTATGCCCCACCTGCCGAACCATGAGCCGTCGTCCTCCTGCTCGCTGAATATGAAGTCGAGGGCGCGCTTTACGGCGGGATTGCGCCTTGTGTATCCGCAGCAAAAGAGAGCCTCGATTACGTGGGCGGTTACGTCGGCGCTCGGCGGGTCGAGAACCTCGCCGAAGTCGCAGAAGGGGATTTTTGTTACAATCTGCTTAGTGTTGTCTTTGTCGAAAGCGCCCCAGCCGCCGTTTTTGGACTGCATCGCCAGCACCCACTTCACTGCGCGGCGCAGAGCCTCGTCTATCTTTTTGCGGCGCGGATTTTGGGAGGAAATTTTGGCCCTGTATTTTCTGAGGGCGACAATCGCCACCCCGGTGTCGTCGATGTCCGGATAAAACGCGTTCGCCCTCTCGAACGCCCAGCCGCTCGGCTCGACGTTTTTGCCGGCCTTCTTCGACCAGTCGCCGTAGTAGCGGTTTTCGTGCGCCAAAAGATAGTCGACAGCCTTGCCGACTTTCGGGTTTGAGTCGTCGAGCCCCGCCTCCATGAGGGCGTTGAGCGCGAGCATAGTGTCCCAAACGGGGCTTTCGCAGGCCTTGATCCGCGTGCCCCTTTCGGTGAACTCCGACCAGTGCAAATTTACGGCGTTCAAGGCCTTCGCCATGTTTATCTGCGAATGCGGGTAGCCGAGCGTCTGCATGGCGACGATTGAGTAAATCCACGGCGGCTGGATTCCGCCCCAATAGCCGTCCTCGTCCTGGTGGTTCATAATCCAGGAGATTGCGACTTTCTTCGCGAGCCTTCTAAGCGGGAGCCTGTCGGCGAACGTCGAGTAAAACCTCAAAAACCTGTCCGCGCACAGGAAAAACTTTTTCCACGAAAACAGCTTTACGCCGCCTTTTGAAATAGAGTAGTCGACGCTCTCCCTGCCCTCGGGGTAGAGCTCGTCGAGCCGCAGCTCCCCGGGCATTTCATGTACGGGCTTCATCGAAAGGACTATCGTAAGCGGCATCATCGTCCCCCTAGCCCACGACGCGAAATTGTAAATCGACAGCGGGAACCACTTTGGCAAAAATATGATTTCCACCGGCAGCTCGGGCGTGTTTTTCCAGTCCCACTCGCCGAAGAGCGCGAGCCAGTATTTTGTGAAAACCCTGATATGCTTTTGCCACTCGTGCCTTACAAGCCAGCCGCGCGCCCGCAGCATGAAGGGCTCCTCCTTTGAAACGCCGAAATACCTGAGGGCGGCGTAGCACTCGAGAGTTGTGTTGATGTCGCCGTTTTCGGCGTCGCGGTAGACGTCCCACGAGCCGTCGGGGCGCTGCGAGTTTAAGATGTAGTTTTTGACGCCCTCAACGGTGTTGTGGCTTTCTATCCCGCAAAACTTCAGAGCCAAAAGCCACTGCGCCTCCATGCAGCAGTTCGTTTCGAGCTGGGCGTTCCAGTAGCCCTCGTCGAACTGCATGTTTAGGAGCCATTCGACGGCTTTTTGAAGATGGGTTTTCGAGGTCGAGATTTTTGCGGATGCCGGCATGCGAATTTTTCGTTGTTTCGTTGTTTTAAATTAAAAGCGCGAGTCTCCGCGTTTTATAAAAATTGTCAAACAAAAAAGTGAACGATTGTTCACTTTTTAGCCGCTAAAAAATCGGCGCGGCGGAAATTCGCGCATTCGCGCGGGAGGCGCCGCGGGAAATCGGCGCAAAAAAAAGCGCGGCGAAAACCGCGCGAAAAAAACCCGCCCCGCTATCTCGGCTTTGAAATCGGTATCATCTGCCCGTTTCTAAAAAGCGTAAGCCGGCTTGTGCTTGACGAGACCACAAACGCCATGCAGTCAACCGCCAGCGAAATCGAATAGGCCGCGGCGTGGCGCGCGCCCAAGCCCCCCGGGATCTTCAGGACGAAATCCGGAGCGTGCACCAGCGCCCCCGCCGTGGCGAGCACGCCGCTTCCGTCTATCACGAAGGCTCCGTCGATCAGCGAATACTCCTTTACGGTTTCGTCCATAAAGGGGCTGAGGACGTTTCTGTCCTCGTCGCGGTAGCCGAGGAAGGGGTTCAGCACGAGCTGCTTGATGTAGGGCTTGATTTTCTCGTAGTCGCCCAATATGAAAAACGCTCCCACGGGCTTGCCCTCCCTGCCCTCGTAGGAAAGCGCGGAGGCGATGTCTATCACCCTCTCCATAACCTCGGGCTTCACGCCCGCGGGCAGAGCCTCCTTGCTTTCGAGATAGAGCTGGGCGAATTCCTTGGCTATGTCGAACACCATGACCGTGTCGATTTTGTCGCTGCCGCTCATGCCGCCTATGTAGCAGATTTTGTCGGTCGGCTTTATTATGCCCTTTGAGAGCGCGACCAAAAGAGCGCTTTTTAGATGCCCCATGCGTATTGTCGAAAACGAATGCACGTTCACGATTTCGTCCACCATTTCGTTTTCGCTGGAGGAGTTTCTGCCGCTGATTAAAATCGTGCGCATCCCCTTGAAAAACCCCTCGAGGCTGATGCCGCCGGTGAAGGTGTCGCCAAAGACGACGACCGCCGCGCACTTTGAGCCGCGAGCGATTCTGTCCGCGTTGCGCAAAAAGAGGATGTTGCGCTTCGCGACGCTGGCGCGGTTGTATTCGGACGAGCTGAACGCGCTGAAAACCGTATCCCTAAATTCGTTGAGCGAGGGGCTTGAAATTATTTTCGCGGCGCTTTCGCCGTTGGAGAAAATCCTCGCCGCGGCTGCCAAAACGCTCAAATAAGTGGGCTCGTTCGCGCGCGACAAAAGCAGGAACACGAGCCGAACGTTTGCGTACTGCTCGCTGCCGTTGAACTGCAGGCCGTTTTTGCACCTGCCCACTACAAACACGTAGCGCTGCTTGAGGGTTTCTATCCTCGCGTGGGGCATGCATACGGAATTGCCCAAATACGTTGAAATGCCTTTCTCCCTTTCGAGCATCGACGACAACACCCCGCTTCTCGAGGCTCCGCCCAGATGGGCGTCGGAAACGGTGTCGAGCATCTCGCGCAAAGCGCCCTCGAAGTCGGAGCTTTTGAGGTCGATGAGTCTTGATTTTGAGAGGAATTTTTCGAGGCGCATTTTTAACGGTTAGTCCGCGGTATGTTCCAATCGAGGGCGTCCTTTTTGATTTCGTAAAAAATCCCCGCCGCGGCGAGCGCGACAAAGAACATCGCGGGCGCGATAAGCGCCGCGTTCGATACTATAAAATTCCGGTATACAAGCGCCAGCGGCAAGACGAAAACCGCCTCGATGTCGAACACGACAAAGAGCATGGCCACAACGTAAAACTTCGCCCCGAAGCGCGGGTGCGGCTTGGCCGAGGGCTTTATGCCGCACTCGTAGGCGGAGTCTTTCACCGCGTTTTTCTTGGAGCGCTGGCCGAAGACATGGCTTGCCGCGACAATCGCGCAGGCCACCGCGAGAGCCAATACTATCTGAATTAAAACGGGCGCGTATTCCGACGTTTGCATGTTTTTTAATTTCGGCCTTCGGCGCGGGAAATGCAAGCATTTTTTTTGCGCGGCGGCGCAAAATCGGCTGGCAAAATATGTTTGCGTTTTAGCGTTAAAAATAAGACAAAGCAGATGTAAAAGATGGACAAAGTAATAATCATAAGCGGCCCGACAGCCGCCGGCAAGACCGCCGCCGCCGTAAATCTCGCGAAAAAAATCGGCGCGGAAATCATCTCTTGCGACTCCGTCCAGGTCTATAAATATATGGACATAGGCTCCGCCAAGGCCGCCCCCGGGGAACGCGGGGGAATCCCCCACCATTTAATAGACGTGGTTTTGCCCTCGCAAACATTCAGCGTCGGCGAATACGTCGCGAAGGCGAAAAAGGCGTTTGACGACATTCGCGCGCGCGGCAAGCCCGTAATAGTCGCGGGCGGGAGCGGATTTTATTTAAAGTCGTGGTTCGGGGCGGTGAGCGACGAGCTGTTCGTTTCGGAAAAAATCAAGGCGGAGTGCGACGAGCTCCAGCGCTCCCCAAACCCGAACGCGCTGCTTGAAAAGCTCCTTTCTTTGGACAGCCGCGCGGGGGAGTTTATCGACATTCAAAACCCGCGCCGCGTGCGCCCCGCGCTCGAAAGGGTGATGGCAAGCGGCATGAGCGTGGGCGAGCTTAAAAGGCGGTTCGAAACGCTCCCCTGCCCCTACGGCGAAATCGAGCGCGAGTTCATAAACATTGACCTGCCCGACGAGGAAATTTTCGCCCGCGCGAAAATCCGCGCGCAAAAAATGGTGGAGCGCGGGCTTGTGGAGGAAACGCGAAAACTCCTTGAAATGGGGATTGAAAAAAACCCGGCGGCGGCGTCCGCAATCGGCTACCGCGAAACGATTAGCGCGATAAAAACGCAAAATTTCGAAGGGCTTGCCGAAGAAATTTTCGCCTCCACCCGCCGCCTCATACGCAAGCAGCGCAAGTTTTTAAGATCTATTGGCGTTTAGCCGCACGAGCTTTTTTAAGAAGATTGCGAGTTTAGCCGCACGCGAATTTTCGGTGAGGCGGGAGGCTGGCTACTTGAGGATTTCGCGCTTGCCGAGCCCGTTGTCGGCGCTGACGTAGCCCTTCTCCTCAAGCTCCTCCATAATTCGCGCGGCCTTGTTGTAGCCTATGCGGAGTTTGCGCTGAATGAACGAGCCGCTGGCTTTTCCCGACTCCTTGATGATTTTCCATGCCTTGGGGGTGTCGGGGTCGTCCCAGTCGCCGTCGGCTCCGGCGAAGTCGTCGCCGGCGCTTTCGAGCTCCTGCTGTATAGACTCGTCAAACTGCGGCTCGCCGTTTTGCGCGACGGCCTCTACAATGCGCTCAATCTCCTCGTCGGATACATACGCGCCCTGCGCCCTTATCAAATCGGAGCTGCCCGGCGGTATGAAAAGCATGTCGCCGTTGCCTATGAGGGTCTCGGCGCCCTTGGCGTCCAAAATCGTGCGGCTGTCGACGTAAGACGCCGCCTTAAACGCGATTCTCGTAGGCAAATTCGACTTGATTAAGCCCGTGACGACGTCGGTCGACGGCCTCTGGGTCGCGACAATCAAATGGATTCCCGCCGCCCTCGCAAGCTGCGTAAGCCTTGCGATGAGCATTTCGACCTCCTTGCCGGCAACCATCATCAAGTCGGCAAGCTCGTCTATTATGCAGACGATGTAGGGCATCTTGGTTTTTGGGATTTCGACTTTCGCGCTTTCCGAATCCGGATATTCGGCGACGTTGCGCTCTTCAGGTGTCAGCTCCATGTCGAGCTCCTCGGCGTCCCGCGCCGATTCCTTGTCCTTCAAAATTTTCGCGTTGAAGCCCGCTATGTTTTTCACGCCGGTTTCCTTGAAGATTTCGTAGCGCTTCATCATCTCGTTTACAAGCCACGTGAGGGCGGCGGGGACTTTTTTGGGCTCGGTTACGACCGGAACGAGCATGTGCGGCAGCGAATTGTAGCCCTGAAGCTCGACAACCTTCGGGTCGACCATTATAAAGCGCAAGTCCTCCGGCGTGCAGCGGTACAAAAGCGACGCGATTACCGTGTTTATGCACACGCTCTTGCCGCTGCCCGTCGAGCCCGCCACGAGCGCGTGCGGCATTTTAGCCAAATCCAAAACCACGGGCTTGCCGCTTACGTCCTTGCCCATTACGACGGGGATTTTCGCCTTAGACTCGTTCCATTCCTTCGACTCTATAATCTCGCGCAGGCAAACGTTTTGGCGCACGGCGTTCGGAACCTCTATGCCTATCGTGCCCCTGCCCGTAAGCGAAACTCGAACGTGCGGAACGGCGAGCGCGAGGGCGAGGTCGTCCTCAAGGTTGAGGATTTTGTTGGAGCGCACGCCCGTGTCGGGGCGCACTTCGTAGCGCGTAATTACCGGGCCGGGGAAAACCTCCGCGGGCTTTACGCCTATTTTAAACGTGCGGATTTTGGAAATTATTATCTCCATTTTCTCCTCGTAGTTTTACTCGGGATAGTCAGCTCCCCTTTTGGCTTCGGGAAGCAAATCAACCGTCGGGAAAACGTAGCCGCCGCGCTTTTTCTCCTTCTTCGGGGGCGTGTATTTTTCAGTTTTTAGCACGCTTATTTTTAAGCCGCTTGAAGGCTTGGAGGGCGCCGAAAAATCTTCGCCGCCCGCCGATTCGCC
>JAGBOM010000302.1 GCA_017633865.1 Opitutales bacterium | reverse complement strand
TAGGCGTACTGCCCCTGCTTTAGCTCGCCGCAAACCATGGTGTCGAAACCCTCGAGCGGCAAATGGCTAAGGCTTGTCGAGCCGCTGCCCGAGCACACTACGATACTTTTCGGGTTTTTCGAGCCGAACTCAAAGCCCTTGTAGGTTTTGGGGAACAGCTTTTTTAGCCGGGAAGAAAGCTCTTTTCTGCCGCCTTTGGGCGTTTTAGCCACTATCGCCAAATCCTCGCCGCAGTAGTTGAAGCACGAGCCCGTTATTTCAAGATTCAAGGCCTTTGCTATAAGCGCGGAGTTTCCGATTTGCCTATGGGCGTCAAGCGGCAAATGGCAGGAATAGACAGCCATGTCCGCGTTTATCAGGGCGCGGATTTTCCTGTACGCGCCCCCCGTAATCGGGATAGGCGGCGTCCAAAACATTCCGTGGTGGACCATTAACAGATTAGCGCCCCATTTGGCCGCGGCCTCAACCTCGGCTATTCCGCAGTCCACAGCCGCCGCGACTTTTTTTATGTCGCCCGAATTTTCAAACTGCAAGCCGTTGTACGAGCCGGGGAAATCCGTAAAATCCTTAAGCCTTACGAATCCGTTTAAAAACTCCAAAATGTCGCCCAGTTTTGCCATACAGCTTTCCGCAAAAATTTTTCAAACCAATTTACTTTTTTATTAGACTCAAAAATCCCCCGCCGTTCAACGCTAAAATAAAAAACTTTTTCGGCCAAAAAGACCGCCCGCAAAAAACCGCGCCCCCCGCCGCCGCCCCGGCCGACAAAAATGTTTTAACCTTGACTAAGCCGCGCGCCGGCATAGCTTATTAGCATAAAAATAAGCCCTTTCGGCTGAAAATCATTATGAAAATCGACAATCTAAAAATCTTTTCAGGACGCGCGAATATCGACCTCGCCAAAAAGATATGCGCGGCGCTCTCGACGGAACTTGGGCCGGCGATTACCGAATCGTTTCCGGACAGCGAAACCTACGTCCATATCCAAGACCATATTAGAGGCGACGACGTTTTCATAATCCAGCCAACCTGCCGCCCCTCGAACGACAATCTGATGGAGCTTTTAATCATGATTGACGCGGCAAGGCGCGCTTCGGCCTCGCGCATAACGGCGGTTCTGCCCTTCTACGGCTACGCCCGCCAAGACAGAAAAGACAAGCCCGGAGTGCCGATTACCTCAAAGCTCATCGCAAACCTCCTTGTAGCCGCGAAGGTCGACCGCATTATGGCGCTCGACCTGCACGCCCAGCAAATCCCCGGGTTTTTCGACATCCCCTGCGACCATCTCTTCGCCTCGCCCGTCATATACGACTACCTTAAAACTAAGGATTTTTGCGACAACCTCACGGTGTTCTCGCCCGACGTCGGCGGCCTAAAGCGCGCCCAAACGTTCGCCACGCTTTTCAACTGCCCGCTTGGCTTCATCGCAAAAAGAAGGGTGAGCGCCGAGCACGTCGAGGCCACAAACCTCGTGGGAGACGTCGAGGGCAAGGACATTTTGATAGTTGACGACATGACCGAAACCGCGGGAACCCTCACCGCCGCGGCAAAGCTTTTGCGCGAAAAAAACCCGCGCTCCGTCCGCGCCGCGGTATCGCACGCGGTTCTTACCGACAGCGCCTACG
>JAGBOM010000301.1 GCA_017633865.1 Opitutales bacterium | reverse complement strand
GCTTCGCATTTATCCTCCCCAAAAGCTTGCTTCGCAACTTTTGTGGTTGTGTGATAATGCGGCGGGTTAGTCAACCCGCCTTTTCTGTTTTTACCCGCATTGCTTATGCAATGGCTTGTTTAGAAAAAATCCTAATAAAAAATAGTCTAATTAAAAAAATAGAAAAAAATAAAACCGTTGTAAGCCCACTTGTTTAGGCGGAAGGATTTTGGATGAAGAACAAGGAGCAAGGAATAAAAAAGCTTGGAATAGAATTAAAAATTCATTCCAAGCTTTTTTTGACAAGGCGACACAGTTATTCGCCAAAAGCCTCCGCCTAAAAATTAATCGTCCAAGGCTACGGATAGCGGGACGTCCGCCGAGTAGTCGACCCCCTCGAGGCCGAAGCCGAAAAGCCTCAAAAATTCGCTCTGGTAGCCCGCAAAATCGGTGAGCTCGTCGATATTCGAGGTCTCGACCTTCGGCCAGATTTCAAAGACTTCCTTTTGAACGTCGGGGCGCATTTCAAGATCGTCGATGCGCGCGCGGCCAAATTCGTCGAAGGCTATGGCTTTTCCGTTATAAATTTGGGTGGAGAAAAGACGCTGGATTTGCTCTATGCAGCCTTCGTGCACGCCCTTTGCCTTCATCACCTTGTAGAGGATTGAAATGTAAAGCGGCACGACGGGAATCGCCGAGCTTGCCTGCGTTACGAGAGCCTTGTTTGCGGATATAAACGCCCTGCCGCCGCGGCGCTTTAAAACGGCGTCGATTTTTTTCGCGGAGTTTTCCAAATCCTTTTTGGCCTGGCCTATTGTGCCCTCGCGGTAGATGGGGTAGGTGAGCTTGGGGCCGATGTATGTGTAGGAAAGCGACGCGCAGCCGTCTGCGATTAGCCCTTCGCGCTCGAGCTCGTCAATCCAAAGCTCCCAGTCTTCGCCGCCCATTACTTTTACGGTTTCAAAAACTTCTTTTTCGTCGCCGACGGGTACGGTGACTTCGACCACCTCCTTTTTGTCGGTGTCAAGGCTCTTGCTTGTGAGTGGCTCGCCTACGGCTTTGAGGGCGCTTTTGTAGGTGTTGCCGTCGGGGGCTGTGCGGCGCGGGGCGGCTATCGAATACACGATGAGGTCGACCTTGCCGCGCGGGCTTTTTTTGATTGCCTCGATTGCCCGGTTTTTGGCGTCTTGGCTGAAGGCGTCGCCGTTGATGTTGGCGGCGTAGAGCCCGGCCTCTTTTGCCTTTTTTGTAAATTCGGCCGTGTTGTACCAGCCCGCGCTTGCGGTGCGGCCGCGGTCCTCGTCGGCGGGGCGCTCAAAGAACACGCCGATGGTGTCCGCCCCGCAGCCGAAGGCCGCCGTTATGCGGCTTGCAAGGCCGTAGCCTGTGGAGGCGCCGATAATGAGCGCCGTTTTGCAGCCGCCCTTGATTTCGCCGCGGCTTTTGACGTATTCGATTTGCTCGTCTATATTTTTTGCGCAGCCTGCCGGGTGGGCTGTAATGCACAAAAATCCTTTTACTCTGGGTTCAACTACCATAAAAATCCTTTTTTAGTTTATGCGGTTTTGCATGTAGATAATAAGTTCCTTCAGGAAGGAGTCGTCCTTGCCAGTAAGCTTTTTGCAGGCGGCGATGGCTTTGTTTGAAAAATCCGCGGCGATTTCGCGCGACTTTTCAACGCCGTAGAGGTTGACGTAGGTGAGCTTGCCGTCGGCGGCGTCGAGGCGGACGGTTTTGCCCATTGTGGCGGCGTCGCTTGTGGCGTCCAGAACGTCGTCGATAACCTGGAAGGCCATGCCTACGTTGTAGCCGATTTCGCGCGCGAGCCTGAATTTTTCGTCGTCGGAGGAGTCGGCAAGGCGTATGCCCATGGTTATCGCGGCGGTGATGAGGGCGGCGGTTTTGTTTTCGTGGATGTAGTTGAGCTTTTCGGGCGTCATTTTGCCGCCGCGCTCGCCGAGAACGTCCTCGACCTGCCCGCCTATCATTTTAAAGCTTCCGCCCGCCTCGCCGAGGTCGCGGACGAGGTTTGCGGCGACCGCCGGGGTATCCTTGTAGGATTCGGCCAAGAACCACAGCGAGAAGGTCAAAAGCGCGTCGCCCGCAAGAAGCGCCATGGCGGGGTCGAACTGCTTGTGGCAGGTGGGCTTGCCGCGGCGCAGGTCGGAGTTGTCCATCTCGGGGAGGTCGTCGTGAATGAG
>JAGBOM010000300.1 GCA_017633865.1 Opitutales bacterium | reverse complement strand
GCGCAGATGGACGGAGCTATCCTCGTAGTTTCCGCCGCCGACGGCCCGATGCCCCAGACCCGCGAGCACATTCTTTTGGCCCGCCAGGTTGGCGTTCCGCAAATCGTAGTGTTCCTGAACAAGTGCGACCTTCTCGACGACCCCGAACTCTTGGAGCTCGTTGAAATGGAAGTCCGCGACCTGCTCAGCAAGTACCAGTACGACGGCGACAACATCAAGATCATCCGCGGCTCCGCCACGCAGGCGCTCGAAGGCGTCGAATTCGGCGTAAAGAGCATCGACGCTTTGATGGAAGCCATCGACACCGAAATTCCCGAACCCGAACGCCCGATGGACAAGCCCTTCATGATGAGCGTTGAAGACGTGTTCTCCATCACAGGCCGCGGCACAGTCGCCACAGGCCGTATCGAGCGCGGCATCGTAAAGGTCGGCGACGAAGTCGAAATCGTAGGCTTGGGCGAAACCCTCAAGACGACCGTAACGGGCGTTGAAATGTTCCGCAAGCTTCTCGACCAGGGTCAGGCGGGCGACAACGTAGGCCTGCTCTTGCGCGGCATCGAAAAGGACCAGGTACAGCGCGGCCACGTGTTGGCTAAGCCCGGTACAATCCACCCGCACACCAAGGCCAAGGCTGAAATCTACGTCTTGACCAAGGACGAAGGCGGCCGCCACACTCCGTTCTTCACGAACTACCGCCCGCAGTTCTACTTCGGCACGGCTGACGTCACCGGCACCTGCACTCTCCCCGACGGGGTTGAAATGGTTATGCCCGGCGACAATGTTTCCATCAGCATCGAGCTCCAGAAGCCCATCGCTATGGAAAAGGGCCAGCGTTTCGCTATCCGCGAAGGCGGTCGCACAATCGGCGCGGGCCGCATAAGCGAAGTTGTAGCCTAATATAGGGCTATTCGATTTTTGCGTCGGGGCTTGTTTTAAGCGGCCGCCTATCGGCAGGCCGCTTGGGCAGGCCTCCGATGCGAAATTTTTTTAAGAAGTTCTTTAATTTTCAATACAGGGGTGTAGTTCAATTGGTAGAGCAGCGGTCTCCAAAACCGCGTGTTGGGGGTTCGAGTCCCTCCGCCCCTGCAAATTTATCGGGGCGCTTGGCGGAAGTCCGCGCGCGCTTTGAAAAACATAAATTTTATGGCAAATCCATTTTCCAGAGTAAGACAGTTTTATAAAGAAACGGTAGTAGAGCTAAAAAGGGCGAACTGGCCTAATTTTTCGGAAATTAGGTCTTCGATGCTGGTGGTGTTTGTTGCCATCTTTTTGCTGGGCGCCTTCATATCGCTGGTGGATTTTTCGGTTTTGAATGTTATAAGCTTGTGCACCAAGCTTTTAGGCGGCAATTAAGATACAGGAGTTTTTATGGCGTCCGAAACAGATTTGCGCAAGTGGTACGTGGTTCAGGTTCGCTCCAATATGGAGAACAAGGCCGTTGAATCGCTGAAAACGCTCATAAAGACTGAGGACATGGGCGGCATCCTCTCCGAGGACGATATTTTGATGCCCGTTGAAACGGTTTCCGAAGTCAAAAACGGCAAGACCGTAACCCGCCAGCGCAAGCTCTACCCGGGCTATATTTTCGTAAAGATGAAGCTTTACGACGAGGACGAGAACTTTCTCGACGCCGGCTGGTATTTCGTAAAGAAGGCGAACGGCGTAATCAATTTCATGGGCGGCAATAATCCCACCCCCCTGCGCGACAGCGAAGTCCTCGAAATGCTCGCGCAGATAGAAACCGCCAAAGGCACGGTCCGCCCGAAGGTAAACTTCTCCGTGGGCGAGCACATAAAGATAACCGACGGCTCGTTCCTGAATATGACGGGCGTGGTCGAGGGGGTTGACGCCGAAAGGGGAAAGCTCAAGGTCAGCGTTTCGATATTCGGCAGGTTCACCCCTGTGGAGCTGGATTTCGACCAGGCCTCAAAAATCGAGGAATAACTTTATTACGCACATCGATTGCCTCAAAAATCGAGTTAAAAAATCAAAGGAATTAAGAAAATGGCAAAGAAAATTGTAAAGCAGATTAAGTTGCAGCTTCCCGCGGGGGCGGCGAATCCGGCTCCTCCGGTGGGCCCGGCACTGGGCGCGGCGGGCGTAAACATCATGGGCTTTTGCAAAGAGTTCAACGCCCGCACCAAGGATCAGGGCGGAATGATATTGCCCGTGGTTATCACGGTTTATCAGGACAAGTCCTTCACGTTTATTTTGAAGTCCGCGCCGGCGGCGGTTCTGCTTAAGAAGGCCGCGGGCGTCCAAACCGCTTCCGCGAAGCCCAATGTCGACAAGGTCGGCAAGGTCACCAAGGCGCAGATAGCCGAAATCGTGAAGCTGAAGGCCAAGGACCTCAACGCCGTCGACGAAGCCGCCGCCGCGAAAATCATCGCCGGCACCGCGCGCTCGATGGGCATCGAGGTTGTCGATTAGTTTTCATTTAAAAAAACGGCGTTTAGGCGCAGTGCCGCTTAAACGCTTTAGTTGTTTTTTGGGGCTTTTTTTATTTAATGCTTGCCAAGGCAAAAAAAAGCGTTTCAATAAACCCTTTATCTTAAAATCTTAAAGGAAGATTTTGCCGAAGCGGAACTTCGGATTTTAATAAAACCGCACTGCAAAACAGCAGGAGACAAAAAAGTCATGGTTAAAAGAAGCAAAAGATACCAGAGCGCGGCTAAGCTCGGCTCGGCGGAGGCCCTGTCGCTTTCCGAAGCCGTAAAGACGCTCGATAAAATGCAAAAGGCGAAGTTCGACGAAACCGTCGAATTGTCGTTTAAACTCATCGTCGATCCAAAGCAGAGCAATCAGATGGTTCGCGGTACAGTCCGTTTGCCCAACGGCAGCGGCAAAAACGTGAGGGTTGTAGTCTTCACCGAAAACGCGGACGACGCGCTTAAGGCCGGCGCCGATTTCGCGGGCCTTGAAGACCTGCTAAAGAAAATCGAGGGCGGCTGGATGGATTTCGACGTGGCGATCGCTACGACCTCGGCCATGAAGGACGTCCGCAGGGCGGCGCGCATTCTCGGCCCGAGAGGCTTGATGCCGAATCCCAAAAGCGGCACCGTAACCGACGACATCGCAAACGCCGTTAAGGAAGTAAAGGCCGGCCGCGTCGAATACAAGATGGACAAGACCGCGAATCTTTCAATCGTAATCGGCAAGCGCAGCTTCGCCCCCGAAAAGCTCGAGGAGAACGCGAAGGCGGCCTTGGCGAGCCTTGTCGCCGCGAAGCCGGAATCGATTAAAACAAAATTTATAAAATCTGCGACTTTGAGCTCCACAATGAGCCCCGCAATCAAAATCGCGCTTAGCGAGGTTGGGGAGAAATAACACATGAGACCGGAAAAACAATATCTCGTTGACGAAGCAATCGCGCGTTTAAGCGCCTCCGATTTCGTATTTTTGCTGAACTTTACCGGCGTAACGGTGGCCGACGCGGCCGCGCTCAGGGCTTCTTTGAGGGCTTGCGGGGCGGAATACCACGTCGTTAAGAACTCCATTTTGAACGTGGCGGCGAAAGACCGCGACCTTCCCGATTTCTCGGAATTTTTGGAAGGCCCCACGGCAATCGTAAGCGGCGGCGACGCCGTTACGGAAGTCGCCAAGGCGATAATGGATTTCTTCAAGAACCGCGACAAGGGCGACGTGAAAGTCGCAGTGCTTGACAAGAAGCTCCTGAACAAGGACGAAATCGAGGCTTTGAGCAAGCTCCCGAATCTTGCGGGAATGCGCGCGAAGATGCTCAGCTTGTTCCTCATCGCTTCCGCGCAGGGCATCTTGAACGTCTTGAAGGCGAAGAGCGAAAAGCAGGAGGCTTAACGGCAAAATCAACTTTGCGGCTTTGCGCGTTCCATGCGCGCTTGGCCGCGTAAAACATCAACAAGGAACAAGGTTAGGGGAAAGGCTCCCTTAAATGCCGGAAACGGCGCTAACCGTTCAAGGAGAAAAAAATCATGGCAGTATCAAAAGAAGAAGTAATCGAATTCCTCAGCGGCCTCACAGTGTTGGAAGCCGCGGCTCTCGTAAAGGAGCTTGAAGAAAAATGGGGCGTAACGGCGTCGGCTCCTGTCGCGGCCGTTGCGGTCGCCGGCGCAGGCGCTGCTCCCGCGGAAGAACAGACATCGTTCGACGTCGTTCTCGAAGCGGCGGGCGCCAACAAGATCAACGTCATCAAGGCTGTCCGCGAAATTACCGGCTTGGGCCTCAAAGAAGCCAAAGAGCTTGTCGAAGGCGCGCCCAAGGCTGTTAAGGAAGGCGTATCCAAGGAAGAAGCTGCTACCATCGAAAAGAAGCTTAAGGACGCCGGCGCAACAGTTAAGGTTAAGTAGTCTTTTGGCGACATTTTAGCCAATTGCTTTCACGGAAAGTGGAGCTCCCGGAAGCGGGGGCTCTGCTGTCCGTTTTTTCCGTTTATACAAAGCATGCCTTTTCGGCGCCGCGGGCGGGCGGCAAAAAAAACCGGAGGGCCGCAAAAAATTTGATAGCAAAAACATATGTCAGAGCGAAAAAACTTTGGAAAACTAAGGGAGGTTATCCCCCTTCCCAATCTCATTGAGAATCAGGTAAAATCCTACGAGGATTTTCTCCAAAAAGACGTGCCGCCGGCCAAGAGGCAGATGATAGGCCTGCACGCAGTGTTCAGCGAAGTTTTCCCGATAGAGAGCTATGACGGCAAAGTGAAGCTCGAGTATATTTCATATCGTGTTCAGGGCCCGGACAAGACCGAGGTTGAATGCATAAAAGACGGCCAGACCTACGCCGTAAAGCTTTATGTGACGTTGAGGCTTACCGAGGAGGACAAGTCCAACGAGAGCGAAATTTATATGGGCGAGCTCAATATGATGACGACCCGCGGCAGCTTTATAGTAAACGGCGCGGAGCGCGTAATCGTAAGCCAGCTGCACCGCAGCCCCGGCATATGCTTCGAGGAAACCGTCCACACCTCGGGCAAGACTCTTTATTCTTTCCGCCTCATACCCGACAGGGGCACTTGGATAGAGGTTCAGTTCGACCAGAACGACCTTTTGTACGTCTATATAGACCGCCGCCGCCGCCGCCGCAAGTTTTTGATTACTACTTTGCTCAGGGCGTTGGGATACTCGAGCGACCAGGAGCTTATGAAGCTCTTTTACGACGTTGAAGACATGAGCGTAAAGCACGCGCTCTCGCTTGAAAGCATTTCAAACTACGTTTTGGCGGAGCCCGTAACCGACCCCGCCGAGGGCAAGGTTCTGCTCAAGCAGTACGAAACCCTTACAAAAACGGCGGTTCAGGAATTTAAGAACGCCAAGATAGAGGAATTTAAGGTAATCGACACATCTGTCGACGAGGGCGCGATAGTCCGCGCAATCAAGAAGGACCAGGCGCACAATAAGGAGGAGGCTCTAAAAATCATCTACAAGCAGCTCCGTCCGGGCGAATCGGTAAATTTGCAGAGCGCGACTTCGCTTTTGCGCCGCACCATGCAGGATCCGAAGCGCTACGACTTGGGCAAGGTCGGCCGCTTTAAGATAAACCAGAAGCTGGGCCTCAATACGCCTATAGACCAAAGAGTCGTAACCAGCGAAGACATCGTCGAGGGCACAAAATACCTCTGCCGCCTGAAGAGGGGCGAGGGCGTCATCGACGACATCGACAATTTGTCGAGCCGCCGCGTGCGCACGGCGGGCGAGCTTCTCGCCAACCAGTGCCGCATAGGCCTTTCAAGGATGGAAAAAACCATCCGCGAAAGAATGGGGGCCAGCGAGCAGCAGCCCATGGACACTCCCAACCCCGCAAAGCTCATAAACGCGAAGGCGATGACTACGGTTCTGCGCGACTTTTTCGCGCGCAACCAGCTTTCGCAGTTTATGGACCAAATCAACCCGCTTTCCGAGCTTACGCACAAGCGCCGCTTGTCCGCGCTGGGGCAGGGCGGCTTGAGCAGGGAGCGCGCGGGCTTTGAAGTTCGCGACGTGCACCCCTCGCACTACGGCAGAATCTGCCCGATTGAAACCCCCGAAGGCCCGAATATCGGCCTTATCAACTCGCTTTCCTCCTACGCGAGAATCAACGAGTTCGGCTTTATAGAAACCCCGTACAGAAAGGTTGTGGGCGGCAAGGTAAGCGACAAAATCGAATACCTCTCCGCCGACGCCGAAGAGGGCAAGGTTATCGCGCAGGCGAACAGCGAGGTTAAGGACGGCAAGCTTTCGGGCCGCATAATCGCCAGAAACGGCGACGAAGTTTTCGAGGCCAACCCCGCCGATGTCGACTATATGGACGTAAGCCCCAAGCAGCTTGTGTCCGTGGCCTCCGGATTGATTCCCTTCCTCGAGCACGACGACGCCAACCGCGCCCTGATGGGCTCGAACATGCAGCGCCAGGGCGTTCCGCTATTGACGCCGCAGGCGCCCCTCGTGGGCACGGGCATAGAGGGCAGGGTCGCGCGCGACTCCAAAACCATTTTGGTGTCCGACGCCGACGGCGTTGTCGCGAGTGTGGACGCCACGCGCATAATCGTCACCCCGAAGGGCGAAATGCCCAAGCCGGTTGACGGCAAGTACAAAAGCGACGAGAAAAACGGCGTTTACGTTTACGAGCTGCGCAAGTTTATGAGGTCGAACAACGCGACCTGCTTCAACCAGAAGCCCGTCGTAAAGAAGGGGCAGAAGATAAAGGCGGGAGACCTTCTCGCCGACGGCGCGGCCACCGAAGACGGCGAGCTCGCGCTCGGCAAAAATGTTCTCGTGGCGTTCATGCCGTGGAACGGCTACAACTTTGAAGACGCCATTTTGCTTTCCGAAAAGCTGATTAAAAACGACGTGTTCACCTCGATACACATCGAGGTTTTTGAGGCCACCGCGCGCGACACAAAGCTCGGCCCCGAAGAAATCACGGCCGACATTCCGACCGTCGGCGAGGAGGCCTTGAAAAATCTCGACCGCAACGGCGTAATCCGCGTGGGGGCGGAGGTCAAGCCCGGCGACATTTTGGTGGGCAAAATCACCCCGAAAAGCGAGACGGAGCTCGCCCCGGAAGAAAAGCTTTTGCGCGCGATCTTCGGCGAAAAGGCCGCGGACGTAAAGGACTCTTCGCTGATAGTCCCCTCGGGCACCAGCGGCATAGTTATGGACGTAAAAGTCTCCTACAAGGCCGACGAGGACGAGGAAAGCATGAGCGAAAGCGACCGCAAGCGCCAGCTGCGCAAAATCCGCGAGGAATACCGCGAGCAGGCCGACAAGCTGAAAGACGAGCTTACAAACACCCTTTCGGGCGTTCTTCTCGGCGAAAAAATCCCGCTCGACGTGCGCAATTCGCAGACGGGCGAGGTCATAATCCCGGCCGGCCGCAAAATCACGAAAACGCTTTTGCGCAGCATGGCGGCGATTTCCAAGAATATCGACATCGACCCGTCGCCGGTGCGCATAAAGATTATGGAGATAATCGAGGCGCACCAGCGCAAGTTCGACGAAGTCGACAGGGAGTGCAAGCGCCGCGAAGACTCCGTGCGCAACGGAACGTCTTCGGAGCAGAATGTAATAAAGAACGTAAAGGTTTACATAGCCGCCAAGCGCAAGATTCAAGTCGGCGACAAAATGGCGGGGCGCCACGGCAACAAGGGCGTTGTTTCGCGCATTGTCCCCGAGGAGGATATGCCTTATTTGGAGGACGGCACGCCCGTTGAAATCTGCCTGAACCCCCTCGGCGTTCCCTCTCGAATGAATGTCGGCCAGGTTTTGGAGACCCACTTGGGCTGGGCTTGCAAGCGCCTCGGCTTTAAAATCGCGACTCCCATTTTCGACGGCATCAGCGAGGAGAACATCCGCGCCTACCTCAAAGAGGCCAAGCTGCCGGCAAGCGGCAAGTGCAGGCTTCTCGACGGCCTTACGGGCGAGTATTTCGACCAGGACATAGTTGTGGGCTACATCTATATGATGAAGCTGAACCACTTGGTGGCGGACAAAATCCACGCCAGAGCGGTGGGCCCGTACAGCCTGATAACCCAGCAGCCGCTGGGCGGCAAGGCGCAGTACAGCGGCCAGCGTTTCGGCGAAATGGAAGTTTGGGCTTTGGAGGCTTACGGCGCGGCCTACACCCTTCAGGAGCTCCTGACGGTAAAGAGCGACGACGTAACCGGCAGAACCAAGATTTACGAGCAGCTTGTCAAGGGAGACAATTCCCTGCAGGCGGGCACGCCGCAGTCCTTCAACGTTTTGACGAAGGAAATCCAGGGCTTGTGCCTCGACATCAGGCCGCGCTCTAACGACAAGGAATAATCCGGAAACTGGAGGCTATTTATGGAAGACTTTAATAAAAACACTTCTGTTGAGGAAAAATCGACGGCGCAAATGCGCGAGGTAATGGGCATGAGCAAAGACGCCGGCTTCGACTGCGTCTCGATAGGCCTCGCCTCGCCCGACACGATACGCGCGTGGTCGAAGGGCGAAGTCAAGAATACCGAAACAATCAATTACAGAACCTTTAAGCCCGAGCCCGGCGGCTTGTTCTGCCAAAGGATTTTCGGCCCGATTCGCGACTACGAGTGCGCCTGCGGCAAGTACAAGCGCATACGCTATAAGGACCAGGTTTGCGACCGCTGCGGCGTAGAGGTTACAACAAGCCGCGTCCGCCGCGAGCGCATGGGGCATATCGACCTCGCCGTTCCCGTGGCGCACATCTGGTTTTTGAAGAGCATGCCCAGCCGCCTCGGCTTGGTTTTGGACATGACCGCCAAGGAGCTGGAGCGGGTGATTTATTACGAAAAGTACGTGGTAATCGACCCCGGCACAACTTCATGGACGAAAGGCCAGTTCATCTCCGAGGACGAATACCAGAAGGAGCTTGACGCCGGCACTCGCTTTGTCGCAAAAATGGGCGCGGAGGCCATACGAGACCTTCTTAAGGAGCTCGACCTGCCCAAGCTCGCCAAGGAGCTTGAGGAGCAGATGAAGGCCACCCGCTCAAAGCAGATTAAAAAGAAGCTTTCCAAGCGCCTAAAACTCATACAGGGCTTCATTCATAGCGAAACCCGCCCCGAATGGATGATTTTGGAGGCCTTGCCCGTCATCCCGCCGGATTTGCGCCCGTTGGTTCCGCTTGAAGGCGGCAGGTTCGCGACTTCCGACTTGAACGACCTTTACCGCCGCGTAATCAACCGCAACAACCGCCTGAAGAGCCTGATGAGCATGAAGACTCCGGACGTTATCATACATAACGAAAAGCGCATGCTTCAGGAGTCTGTGGACGCCCTGTTTGACAACGGCCGCCACGGCAGGGCGGTTACGGGGGCGGGCAACCGCGCCCTCAAGAGCATTTCCGACATGCTTAAGGGCAAGCAGGGCAGATTCCGCCAGAATTTGCTCGGCAAGCGCGTGGACTATTCCGGCCGCTCCGTCATCGTTATCGGCCCGCACCTCAAATTGCACCAGTGCGGCCTGCCCAAGAAGATGGCTCTCGTTCTTTTCGAGCCGTTTATCATACGCCGCCTGAAGGAGCTCGGGTTCGTGCATACGGTTCGCTCCGCCAGAAAGATGATAGAAAAACGCTCGCCCGAAGTTTGGGATATTTTGGAGGAGGTCACCGAAGGCCACCCCGTGTTCCTGAACCGCGCGCCGACCTTGCACCGCCTGTCCATACAGGCGTTCGAGCCCGTGCTAATCGAGGGCGACGCAATCCGCCTGCACCCGCTCGTTTGCGCGGCGTTCAACGCGGACTTCGACGGCGACCAAATGGCGGTCCACGTTCCCCTTTCGCTCGAGGCGATAATGGAGGCGAAGCTTATGATGCTCGCTTCAAACAACATTTTCTCGCCGTCTTCGGGCAAGCCGATTTTGACCCCGTCGCAGGACATCGTTTTGGGCGTGTACTTCTTGACGTACGAGCCTGCGGTAAAGGCCGAGCCGATGTTCGTAAAGCGCGGCGGCAAGGAAGTCCGCGTAAGGGAGGTTCCGCTGATGGCCTCCGTAAAGGAGGTTGAATACGCGAAGGCGGAAGGCCTGCTGCATTGGCACGACTGGATTGACTTCGTGAATCCGGACTTCGGCAGAAATACTATTTTCGGCAATTCCGAAAAGAAGATTATCCGCACCACGGTCGGCCGCGTGATATTCAACACGATTTGGCCGAAGGAAATGGGCTTTGTAAACTTCCAGGTCGCCAAGGGCAAACTTGGAGACTTGATCCTCAACACGTTTAAGATTTGCGGCAAGCGCGACTCCGCCGCGGTTTTGGACAGCCTAAAGGCTTTGGGCTTTAGAACCGCGACATTGGCGGGCATATCAATCGGTATCGGCGACATGGACATTCCCGAAGCCAAGGCCGGCATCGTAAAGGAAGCCCGCGCAAGGGTGAAGGATGTCGAAAAGGAATACCTTAAGGGCACCATTACCAAGGACGAACGCTCCAACAAGATGATAGACATCTGGAACGTCGCCACCGACGCAATCGCGAAGGCGGCGTTTGAAAACCTCTCAACCCCGAAGCCGAGGGGCGCGGACGGCCGCCAGTACATCAACCCGGTTTACGTTTTGATGGACTCCGGCGCGAGAGGCAACAAGGCGCAGGTTCGCCAGCTTTGCGGCGCGCGCGGCTTGATGGCCAAGCCCAACGGCGAGATTATCGAGCGCCCGATTCTATCCTCGTTCCGCGAAGGCTTGAGTGTTTTGGAATACTTCATTTCAACCCACGGCGCGCGCAAGGGCTTGGCCGACACCGCCCTTAAAACCGCGGACGCCGGCTACATGACCAGAAAGCTCTGCGACGTCGCCATGGACGTAATCATCACCGAGGAGGACGACGGCGTAACCGTCGACAAAGAGGGCAACCGCGACGGCATCTGGAAGCAGTCAATCTACGACGGCGACGACGAAATGGTGCCGCTCTTCGACCGCATTGTGGGCCGCTGCTCGTCTTTGAACATAGCAAACCCGCAGAACCCGAGCGAAATTTTGGTGCGCTCCGGCGAAATGATTACCGAGGACATCGCCAAGAAAATAGTCGACAGCGGCGTTGAGCGCGTAAAGGTCATGAGCCCGCTTACGCACTTGCGGCGCAACGCGATCTGCGCGAAGGCCTACGGCATAGACCCCTCGACGCAGAAGCTTGTCGAGCGCGGAACGGCGGTCGGCATAATCGCGGCGCAGTCAATCGGCGAGCCCGGCACGCAGCTTACGATGCGCACCTTCCACGTTGGCGGCATCGCGCAGTCTACAAAGGCGCCCGAAATCCGCGTCCACGAAGGCGGCACCGTCAAGTACGACAACCTCCGCCCGGTTTCCATTTCGGAAGGCGCGAGCGTAGTGCTCGGCAAGACCGGCAGCATACGCATTTTGGATTCCGACGGCAAAGCCGTTGAAGACTATAAGATAGTCGCGGGGGCGGTGGTGTTCTTCGCCGACGGGGCGAAGGTCAAGAAGGGCGACCTCCTCTGCCAGTGGGATCCGCACAATATTCCGATTCTTTCCGAAGTCGGCGGCGTAGTTAAGTTCGCCGACATGATACCGGGCGTAACCGTAAAGAGCGATTACGACCCCTCCACGGGAATCCAGGCGACTACGGTTGTGGACCACAAGGACGACCTGAACCCGAGAATCGAGGTTTACGCCAATAAAAACGACGCCACCCCGATAAAGATTTACGCGATTCCGACCGGGGCGCAGGTTTCGGTTGTGGACGGCAGCCCGGTAAAGGCGGGCGCGTTCCTCGCCAAAACGCCGCGCTCGGCCGCCAAGACGCACGACATTACAGGCGGCCTGCCGAGAGTCGCGGAGCTCTTCGAGGCGCGCAAGCCCAGAGAGTCCGCGGAGATGTCGAAAATAGACGGCATCGTGAAGGACGGGCAGTCCCGCAGGGGCAAGAAGATAATCAAGGTTGTCCCCGCCGGAGCCAAGGGCGACGAAGGCGCGGAAGAGCACCTCATCCCGCACGGCAAGCATATCATAGTGCACGCCGACGACGAAGTCCGCAAGGGCCAGCCGCTCACCGAAGGCAACACCGACCCGAACGAAATGCTTGAAATTATGGGCGCGCCCGCGGTTCAGGAATTCCTCATCAGCGAAATCCAGAAGGTTTACCGCTCGCAGGGCGTAACTATTAACGACAAGCACATCGAAGTTATCGTGTCGAGAATGCTGCGCAAGGTTCGCGTAACCAACCCCGGCGACTCCGAATACTTCTGGGGCCAGCAGGTTGACAAGTTCGACTTTATGGAGGAGAACAAGCGCATCGTCGAAGCGGGCGGCCAGCCCGCCGAAAGCGAGCCGATACTGCTGGGCATAACAAAGGCGAGCCTCGAGACCGAAAGCTTCATATCGGCGGCGTCGTTCCAGGAAACCACGAGAGTCCTCACCGAGGCGGCAACGCTCGGCAAGGTGGACAGCCTCGAAGGCTTCAAGGAAAACGTCATCATGGGCAACCTTATTCCGGCGGGCACGGGACTTATGCCGTACAGGAAACTGAGGGTCAAGACCGTAAACCCGGAGGACGACGTTATGCTCGAGGAGCCTGAAATAAGCGTCGGCGAGGACGGGCACAGCCATTCCCGCGACCGCGAGTAAAAAACTTTAACCGAATCGGCTTTGCGGGGTAAAAAAACCCCGCGGAGCCGAAAAAAATTACCATAAAAACAAAAATAATCTTGCCAAAGGGAAGGCATCGTATAATTTTCCCTATTTTTACATTATAAGACTAAGAAATATGCCTACAATTAATCAATTAGT
>JAGBOM010000040.1 GCA_017633865.1 Opitutales bacterium | reverse complement strand
GCAGCGTCCGCCCGCAAATCGTCGGCGAAAACAACGGCGACTGGTACTGCTACGAGTTCTCGCCAGAAGGCCTTTCGGAAAACCCCGGAGCCACAATCGTGGTCGCCCCCGGCTCGGTTTTGCCCTCCGGCAAATATCTTGTTGAAAACCCCTACATGGTGATGGGGTTCAGAATCGTAAAAAGCGGCAAAACGGTTCCGTTTAGCGACGCTACCGACATCGAAGGCACTACAAAGAGATGAAAATTTTAAATTCCCTAAAAAAGAAGGCGGCGTTTACGCTGATTGAAGTGCTTATAGCAATAAGCATTCTGGCCGTTTCGCTCACAGCCCTGGTAACGATACTCTCGGCGATTTCCACAAAAGTCGCGGACGTCAGGGCGCAAAGCAAGGCGGTTTCGCTCGTGGCGGATTTGGAGGTAATCCTCAAAACAAAATCCTTCGACGAAGTCTACAGCTGGGTGCGCAACGACCGCCAGGCCTACGTCATATACTTCTGGGACGAATATTTGAACTGGGAGCAGGCCGACGACCCGTCAATCGTAACCATCTCCTCCGAGGACAAGGGCAAGCGCCGCGGCGCCCCCCCCACCGCCGACGACCTCAAAAGAAAGAAGGGCGACGTTTATAGGGCGATTCTCCGCCTGAACACAAACGCCCTTGTGGGCCGCCATGTAAATATAGACTCCCGCGAGGAGTCCTACTCCGGCGGCTCCCTGCCCGAGTCGCCCGACAAATACGGCGAAGCCTACCTTCCGATCAGCGTCGACTTTTTGATAGACCCCACAGACGACATCGTATTCGGCGTGGGCGACGAGGAGAAAAACGACCAGCGCAGAGTCTACACCGGCCTAACAATCAAGATGAGATAACTAATATGCCTATTTCCGCTTTTAAAATTCGGGCGAGAAGAATCGCCAAAAACGCAAAGAGCAGGCTCGCCTTCACGCTCGTTGAGGTTATGGCGGCCGCCTCGATAATGGTCATACTAATCGGCGCGGTGCTGTACAGCGTGGGCGACGTTCTAAACGCGTGGAACTCGTCCGCGGGCAAAATACAGGGCTACACCGAGGCCGACTCGCTCGCCGACTTCATCAAGCAGGACTTCGAGTCAATAATAATAAAGCGCGACGGCAAGGCGTGGCTGCAGGTTTCGTACCCCGTAAACGTCGGCCAGCTTGTCGGCGAAAGCGTCGGCAGCCTCCCGATGCGCCCGCCGCAAATAATGTTCTTCTCGCAGGCCTACATACGCCCGCGCTTCGACAGCGCGCAGCTCATGAATAAATCCACAAAACGCACGTCAATCCCCGGCAGCATATGCGCCGTAAAATACCAGCTTAGCTACAAAAGCCCGTTCCGCTCCGGCGGCGGCAACGAGGGCTCGGGCATGAAGCAGCCGGGCGCGTTCTACGGCCTCTACCGAGCCGTGATAGACTCTAAATCGACCTTCGAGGGCGCGCTCGGCGCCGCGCAGGGCGACACCGAAAACAACGAATACGCCCTGCAAAGATTCTGGAACGGCACCTGCACAATCCTAAACGACGAAGGCGTTTACGAGCGCGATGTTGACCTTAAAAGCTGGGCGGTCTCGCCCGAAAACTTCATCGCCTCAAACCTTGTGGACTTCCAGGTGACGTTCGCCATCATGTACAAAAAGGAGGGCATGGTTTCAGAGGGCGAAAGCCAGTATTCAGTGGCGTATGTCGAGCCCGGCACGGAATTTACCGTTGCGGATAAAATCTACGTAAAGGGCAGGCTCTACGAGCGCGGCTCAGGCGGCGGCAAGGCAAACGTGTCGCCAAAAGAGGTCGAAAACGGCTTCCTCGCCTTCGCGGAAGTCTCGATGACATTCGTCTCCGACGCGGGCGCGCTCGAAATCAAAAACCTCAGCGGCGAGGACAAACTAAACCGCTTTAAGGACTTGCGCCAACAGTACGGCACAACCATCACGCGCAAAATCTCCTTCGTCTCCGAACCTTTAGACTAATTTATGGCAAATTTAACCCAAGAACAGGCGGATAAAGTCCGCGAACTCGTAAACTCGGGCGCGAAACTCGGCGACATCCAAAAATTCCTGAACGAAAAATTCGGGCTTAATATGACCTATATGGAAGTCCGCTTCATGGTGGACGATTTGGATTTGACAATAAAAGACGCAAAATCCGCGCCCGCGCCCGCCCCCTCCCCCGCCGAAGCTGAAAAACCCGCCGCGCCCGCCGAACCCCAAGAACAACAGGGAGGCGTCACGGTCGAAATCAGCCCCGTGCAACGCCCGGGCGCAATTACAGGGGGCAAAGTTACCTTCTCGGACGGCGTGAGCGCGAATTGGGAGCTCGACGCCGACGGCAGACTGCGCCTCGACGGCGCGGACCCGAGCTATAGACCCTCGCAGGCGGACGTCGCAGACTTCCAAGAGAAGCTGCGGACAATACTATCCGCCCAATACTAATTTTGGCTTCGCGCTTTTGGCGCGGAAGTTCGTTGCTTCGTCAAAAAAAGCTTGGAATGAAT
>JAGBOM010000299.1 GCA_017633865.1 Opitutales bacterium | reverse complement strand
GGCAGACTTTAAAATCGAAAACGGCTCCTACAAGGGCGTCTACCAGCGCCCCGATTTCAACGCCAAAAACAAGGCGCAGGGCGACGCAGCCGACAGGATTTGGACGCAGGCCGACGCCGAAAAAATCGCCGGGCAAACCCAATCCGCCGGTCCCGCCGAAATTTCGGAAAAGAAGTCGCTTTCAAAGCAAATCGCGCCCCGCCTTTACGACCTCACCACGCTCCAGCGCGAGGCCAACAACCGCTTTTCGTTCTCGGCGGCGCGCACGCTTTCTATAGCGCAGTCGCTCTACGAAAAGCACAAGATGCTCACCTACCCGCGCACGGACTCCCGCGCCCTGCCCGAGGACTACCGCGGCGTCTGCACAAACACGCTCGTTAAGTTAGGCGGCAAGCTCGGCGTTTTCGGCAAAAAAGCGGTTGACGAAGGCTACGTAAAAAAGGCGACAAAAAGAATTTTCAACAACGCCCAGGTAAGCGACCACTTCGCGATAATCCCGACGGGGGTTTCCAGCTCCAAACTAAACGAGGACGAGGCGAAAATCTACGACATGGTCGCGCGCCGCTTCATAGCAGCATTCTACCCCGAGGCGCAGTTCGACATCACCCAGCGCTTCACAAAGGCGGGGGGCCACACCTACAAAACCGAAGGCACGGTTCTGCGCTCGCAGGGCTGGCTTGAGTTTTACGAAAAGGGCGACGTAAAGGCCGCGGAAAACAAGCCCGACGATGACGAATCCTCCCAAACTCTGCCGCCCTTAACCGGCGAAAACGAGCGCGCGGAAGCATCAAAAGTCGAAATCAAAAAGGACGCCACAAAAGCCCCGCCCCGCTACACCGAAGCCACGCTGCTTTCCGCAATGGAGGGCGCGGGCAAGCTGCTTGAAGACGGCGAGCTTGCGGAGGCGATGAAGGAAAAAGGCCTCGGCACCCCCGCGACGAGGGCGCAGATTATCGACAACCTCGTAATGCACAAATACATCGAGCGCAACCGCCGCGAGCTCGCGCCCACGAACAAGGCTGAAAACCTCATCGCATTTTTAAAAGTTCTCAACATGCAGGAGCTCACAAGCCCCGCAATGACCGGAGAATGGGAATACAAACTAAGGCTCATCGAAAAGCGCGAGCTTTCCAGAAAAGAGTTTATGGACGGGATATCTGATATGGCTGTCAAGATTGTCGAAAGGGCGAAAGAATTTGTCGAGTCCGACGCGGAAACAAAGCAAACGGACATAACCTCGCCGACCGACGGCAAAAAAATGCTCGAAACGTTCCGCGCCTACCGCTCGCAAGACGGCAAGCTGGTGGTCTACAAGACAATCGGCAACAGGAAAATGTCGCTTGAAGAAATAGCCGAGCTCGTAAATAACGGCATAGTCGGCCCCCTCGACGGCTTTAAAAGCAAAATCGGCAAGCCCTACTCCGCGTTTTTAAAGCTGGACGAAAACTTCAGCGTCAGATTCCAGTTCGGCACCGCAAATTCCGACGCGGCAAAAGGCGGCGCGCCCCGCAAGGAGGCGGACTTGTCGAACGCAGAGGCCGTTTCGCCCTGCCCGAGGGCGGCTCTCGGATACTGCAAGTGCAAAGACGGCAAAATGCTCGAAACCACCTCGCACTACGTCTGCTCGAACAGCGCAAAAAACCCCGAATGCGGCTTCAAGATTTGGCGCAATATGCTTTCGCACGCGGTTAAGCGAGAGGAAATCCTGTCGCTTGCCGAAACGGGAAAAACGCCCCTTATAACGGACTTCATTTCAAAGCGCACCGGCAAAAAATTCTCGGCCTTTCTGGTTATGAAAAGCGACGGGGAAATCGGCTGGGAGTTCGAAAAGCGCGCCCCCAAAGCGAAGGCCGAGGCGGGCAAACCTTCGGCGGCAAAAGCCCCCGCCGCAAAGAAAAAAGCCAAGGCAAAAGAAAACGCCGAAGAATAAAAAATAAATGTTGAAAAACGCGCTCTTCGGAGCCATAAAAAAATCAACCAATAAAAATTTCGCAAAAAACATATGGAAGACGACAACCAAATTTCAACCGTATCAAAACCCGTAGTCCCGATAGCAATCGCAATCGTTGGCGTTATTTTGGGCATAATCGCGCTGTTTGTGGCGATAAGCTCCGCAAACAGGGCGGGCTTGGCGGAGGCTAATTTGTCTAAAATGCAGGACAGCCTGAACAAGGCCGAAGCCCTGCAAATCGAGCTGAAAGACACCGCCGCAAAAATCGAGACCCTCGCGTCCCAGCTTGAAGATTTGAAGGTAGCAAGCGTCGCAAACGTAAACGCGCTCGCGAATAAAACCCAAAACCTCCTGACCGCCCTAAACGGCGAAATCGCAAAGAACAGGGAGCTTATCGCAAACATGCAAAGCGTGTCGAAAGCCAAGGCCTCCAAGCCCGCCGCCGCAAAGCCCGAAGCGCAGGCGAATGCCGAAGCCTCGCCAGCTTCCGCCCCCTCCCAAAGCGCAAGCGCGGAGGGCACAATCTACCGCGTGCGCCCCAACGACACCCTCGTAAAAATCGCCAAAAAGCACGGCAAAAAACTTTCGGAAATCCAAAACGCGAACCCCAACGTCGATTCCAAAAGGCTTTTAGTCGGGCAGAAAATCGTCATTCCCCAATAACAGATGCAAGACCCCGTAAAAGTTTGGCGCAAGCTTGACAGCGTTCAAGTGGCGGACTGCAGGGTCTTCAAAGTGTTTAAAAATCGCTTTCGCCACCCCGACGGCAGGGAGGGCGATTTTTTTGAAATAAGGGCGGAAGACTGGGTTCAGGCCGCCGCCCTGCTTGACGGCGAAAAAGTCGTGATGGTCCGCCAGTTCAGATTCGGGATCCAAAAACCCTCTTGGGAATTTTCGGGCGGGATAATCGAAAAGGGCGAAACGCCCGAAAAGGCCGCCGAAAGGGAGCTCCTCGAAGAAACCGGCTACTCCGGCGAAGCGGAAATATTCGCGAGTTTTAGCCCAAACCCCGCCATGCAAAGCAACCGCGCATACTTCGCGGTTGTGAAAAACTGCAAAAAAACCGCCGAAACAAACTGGGACGCCAACGAGGAAATCGAAACTAAAATCTTCGATGTTGCCGAGCTCGACAAAATGGTTCTAAGCGGCGAAATATGCCACTCTATCGCCATAAACGGCGTGTACTTTTTGCGAAAATATTTGGAGCGCGAACATGCCGCTTGCAAAAGATAACGACCCCGTCCTAAACGAATTTAGGGGAATTTTTGCGCCCGCGGAAAACCGCGAGCCGCCGAAACGCCCGGGAGAGTTTATAGACAAAATCTTTTTGGACTGCCACGTCGGCAAAGTAAGCCCGCTGAAAGCCCTTCTCGACGACTGGCACAACATCGCCCCAAAAGAATTCGCACACCTTTGCGAGCCCGTCGACGTCGGCAAAAACGAAATTTACGTAAGGGCGGCAAACTCCGCCGCGCGGCAGGAGCTTATGTTTTGCGAAAGGCAGATGCTTAAAAAAGTCCGCCTTCTGGGAGGCCTCGGCAATATCAAAAAAATAAGGTTCGTATGAAAATCGCAATCGCGCAAATTTCGGTTGAACAGTCCGAATTCGACAAGAATTTGCGGAAGATGGACTCCTTCTGCCAAAAAGCCGCCGCCCAAAACGCCGACTTGGCCGTGTTCCCCGAAATGTGCGTAAGCGGCTTTAACTACAAAAAAAACGCCGAAGCCCTCGCAAGCGGCAGAAATTTCGAGGAGGAGTTAAGCAAAATCGCGCGCGGGCGCAAAATCGCCGTAGCCTCAAGCCTGCCCGCGCGCGACTTGGGGGAAAGGCTCCCCGCAAACCGCCTTCTGCTTGTAGATAAAGAAGGGCTTGCCCTCGCAAAATACGACAAAATCCACCTTT
>JAGBOM010000298.1 GCA_017633865.1 Opitutales bacterium | reverse complement strand
CGCGCCATGCGCCGCCCCCGCCGCGCCACCACCACGATCACCACAACGGCTGGATAGGCCCGGGCGCGGGGTTCTTCACGGGGCTTATAGTCGGCAACGCCGTAACGCACACGGAAACAGTGAGAGTGGTTGAAAGCCCGAAGGTTGTTGTTGTGGAGCAGTCCGCCGCCCCGTCCGTAAAAAAGACCGTGCGCACCGAAATACGCCACCCCGACGGCAGGGTGGAAGTCATCAGCGAAACCTACGAATAAGAGCGTTTTTCGCTTGCGACAAAAAAGACGGACGGAATTTTCCGCCCGTCTTTTATTTTTTGCCCGAAAAGGGGCGACGGCTCTACCAAGACGCCGGCGCGGGGGTTTGGGGCTCCGCGGGCGGCATAAGGCGCTCGAGGCCGAAAACTTTTTCGGGCGAGACCACCTTGAAGCGGTAAATCGTTTTTGTGGAGTAAGTCTCGCCGACTTTCAAAACGGAGCTCGGGAAGAAGTTTTGGTTGGGGTTGTCGGGCGCGTGCTGGGGCTCGAGAACGAACGCCCCGTACTTTTGCGCGGGCTTGCCGTTTGCCAAAATCAGCGAGCCGTCGAAGCCCTGGCAGGAGTAGAACTGCAAGGCGGGCTCCTGCGAGAGGATTTCAAGCATGCGGCAGTTCTTGGCGTTGTAAAGGCGGACGGCGAGCCCGAGGGCGTCGACGGGCTTGTCGAGGTTGAAGTTGTGGTCGTAGCCCTTGGCGATTTTCAGCTGCGGGTTTGAAAAATCGCGGATTTTCGAGCCGAGGGGGCGGATTTTACGAAAATCGAACGGGGTGTTTTCGACATTCAGGATTTTGCCCGTTGGGATAAGTTCGGAATCGACTTCCGTATAGGTGCTTGCGGGAATTTGAATGTACTGGGTCAGCACGTCGCCGTTGCCGGCGCCGGCGAGGTTAAAGTACGGGTGCAGGGTGAGGTTGCAAACGGTGGTTTTGTCGGAAACGGCACGGTATTCGATTGCGAACTCGTTGAGGTTGTTGAGCGTGTAGAGGATTTCGACGCTCAAATTCCCCGGGAAGCCCATTTCGCCGTCGGGGGAGACTCTCGAAAATTTCACGCCCGCGAAATCGACGCCCTTAACGTCCCTGTCCGAGACCGCCTCGGATTTCCACACGACTTTGTTAAAACCCTTTGCGCCGCCGTGGAGAATGTTGTCGTTCTCGTTTGCGTTAAGCTTGTACTCCCTGCCGTCCAAGACGATTTTTGCGTCGCCCAAGCGGTTGCCGAAGCGCCCCACGACGGGGCCAAAATAGTTGGAATTGCCCTCGTAGCTTTTGAGGTCCGGAAGGCTCAAAACCACGTTTTCAAAAACGCCGTTTTTGTCGGGAACGGAAATTTCCGTAACGGTCGCGCCGAAATCCATCGCGCGAACAACCATTCCGCCCGCGTTTTTAAGGGTGTAGATTTTGGCCTCCTCGCCCGAGGATGTTTTGCCGAACGCCTCCGCCGAAACCGTCGGCTTCGGCGCGGACTTTAAAGACGAATCATAAGCCGAAGCCTGCCACGCGCAAAAAACCGCGCAGAAAGCCGCGGCGAATCCCATAATTTTCATAATTAAGCCTTTCAATTTCCGGTAAATTTAATAAACCTCAAAGTAAACGTTTTTTTATATAAATCAACTCAACTTGTTGACAAAACCGAAAAATTTTCAAGACTGTAAGGGATGCAAAATTTTACCATCGACATGGGATACCGCCAATTCGAGCAATCCGAGGAGCTTAAGCGCACCCTCGCCTACGGGCTCGTTTCCGGCCTTGTCCGCAACGCGGACGAAAAAATTTTAATAGATCCCACCCTAAACGAAACCCTGACGGGGCTTGAAATTTTGTCGGCGGCGCGCGAATTTTCAAAAACGATAAAAACCCTCACAAAAAACCCGCGCGTCGGCATAATTTTGCCGCCTGCAAAGCAGTCTTTCATAGCCAATATCGCCTGCATATTCGCGGGCAAGGTTCCCGTAAACCTGAATTTTACGATGGGCAAAACCGCCGCGGCGCAGTGCCTTGAAGCCTCGCAAATCGACGCCGAAATCACTACCGCCTTTTGGAGCGCGAAAATCTCCGCGGCGAATCCCGACTTCCCGTGGGCTAAAAACGTTTTCGACATGGATTCTTTAAAGGAGTCCAAGCCCGCGGAGGACTTCCGCGGCAAAACCGCGGACGAAATCGCGAAAATTATCGGGATTGAAAAATTCTCCCCCGACAAAAACCGCGAGGCCACTTTGGTGTTTACAAGCGGCAGCGAGGGCGCGCCCAAAGCCGCCGCGCTGACAGAAAGAAACATTATAGCAAACTGCCTCCAATGCCATTTAAGCCGCATTTTTGAGGACGGCGACATTCTTTTCGGCAACCTGCCCGTATTCCACTCGTTCGGGCTGCTTTTTGAAATATGGATGGCGGCGCTGCACGGGGTGAAAATTCTGCTCTACCCAAGCCCCATAGACGTCAAGGGAAATATCCGCGCAATCAGGGAGTTTAAGCCGACGATAATGGTGGGCACCCCCACTTTCTACCGCGCGTACATACGCCACGCAAACAAGGAGGATTTGGCGTCTTTAAGAACAGTAATCGCGGGGGCGGAAAAAACACCCGAGGGCTTCCAGGAGCTCTGGAACTCGTCTTTCCCCAACGCCCTCTACCGCGAAGGCTACGGCCTTACGGAAACGAGCCCCGTAGCGGGCGTCAACCTGCCCGAAAGGGACTTCGGATACTTTTCAACAGGCGCGCGCGAGGGCTCGATAGGCAAGCTCTTCCCGGGGATGCAGGCGCAAATCATATCGCTTGAAAGCGGCGAGGTTCTGCCCTTCGGAAGCCGCGGGCTTCTTAAAATGAGGGGCGCAAACGTGTTCCCCGGCTATCTCAACAACCCCGAGGAGAGCGAGAAGATCATGGTCCGGCACCCGGACGGCAGGGTCTGGATCCACTCGGGCGATCTCGGCAGCATGGACGAGGACGGCTTTAT
>JAGBOM010000297.1 GCA_017633865.1 Opitutales bacterium | reverse complement strand
GTTTTGGTAGTTCTTTGCCGCGTTAATGCCGCCCTGCGCCGCGATTGAGTGCGCTCTGCGGGGGCTGTCCTGATAGCAGAAGCAGGAGACGTTGTAGCCCTGTTCGGCGAGAGTGGCGGCCGCGCTTGCGCCCGCCAAGCCCGAGCCCACGATTATCACGTGGTACTTTCTGCGGTTGGAGGGGTTGACGAGTTTTGCGTGGAATTTGTAGTTGTCCCACTTTTCCGAAATTTTGCCTTCGGGAATTTTTGAATCCAAATTAAAGCTCATAATAAAAATCCTTTATACTACTTTGCGGGTTTTTCGATTTTGCAGGGGGCTTTTTCGCCGCATTTTTTCAGGAAGGAGTAGTCGATAAACACTTTTCCGTTCTTGGCCGCGGCTTGGGCTTCGTACTGCGAAACGACCTGTTTTACGGGGACGATTTCCAAAGGCGTGTATTTTGAAACCAGCACCGCTATCGGGTTGAGCGCGAACCCGCCGAAGATTGCGACCGCGTAGATCGCGGCGACTGCGTTGAGCTTGTACCTTACCGCTTCGCCCCTCAAGCCGACCGACTGGAACATGCTTGAAACGGCGTGGACCAAGTGGAATCCTATCGCGAACATCGCGGCGATGTAGAGGATTGAAACCGCGGGCTTCGAGAACGCGAGAATCAGCATCGCGTAAACGTCGTGCAGGGTTTTGCCCTCGTACTGGCCGGAGCCGCACACCCATTCGAGAGTCTTAAATTCGGGGTTGAGGTTCAAAACCGTGTAGTGGAGAATGTGCAAAACCGCGAAAAGCAGAATTACCGTTCCGGTGTATATCATCGTTTTCGCGGCGGAGGTGCAGGCGACGGTCTTTTTCACCGCGTAGGTTTGCGGGCGCGCCTTCTTGTTTTCCAGAACCAAAAGATACGCCGTCAAAAAGTGCAGGACAAAGCAGCCCGCAAGGCAGATTCTGAACCCCCACAAAATTTCCCACGGGAGGGTCTGCAGGAAGTTGGCGTACACGTTGATTGCGGTGGGGCCGCCCTCCAGCGCCTGGAGATTCCCAAGCATGTGGACAAGCAAAAAAGACGCCAACGCAAAACCGGTAACGGCCATCACGTACTTTTTAAAGAGCGAGGACATTAGTGTTTTTTTAAGGTAGGACATATTTTTAGTTTGGAATTAAATTTTTTTAAAAATCCAATAATGCCCGCCGCGCGCTTTTTTTCAACTCAAAATTTTCCGCGCGGCCATTTTTTGCGAAAAATTTTGCGAAAAATTCCTTACAGCTTGACAAGGGCGGTTTTTTAGCCGAAATTCTACAATCTTGAACCCGCAAGGTCGGGTTCGATTTTTTACGAGCCGCGCGCCCTTCGAGAAGCTTGGCTTTTAACGGGCGGGCGGTTTTAACCTCCAAAAAATAATTTTTGCGCGGAGTGCGGATTTTTTAAAAAACAATCCGGCTCCGCTTCCAACTCGAAAGGAATCGTCATGCTAAAAAATTATGATATTCTTGACGGCAAAATCGTAGAAAATTCGACGGGCAAAATCTCCGTATACACCGCGCCTACGGAGGACGAAAAGTCGTACCTCATTGGCGCCTGGCAAATAGACCCGCACTCGCTCAACTCCGCCCTCGACCCCGACGAAATCTCGCGCGTCGAATTTGAGGACAACCATATGGCGGTCATCCTCAAGCAGCCGCGCAACTACTCCGCCGACGACCTTCTCGGATTCGGGGTAACCTCTATAGGCATATTTCTCTTTAAGGAGCGCGTAATCATCGTGCAGTCGGAAGACACCCCGCTTTTTGAATACGGCAGGGGCGTTTTGAGGGTGAAGTCTCTGCGCGGCGTGATGCTTAGAATTTTGCACCACGCCACAAACCATTTCCTCGAGCACCTAAAAATAATCCGCTTGATTTCCGAGCGCATAGAAAAGGACATCGAATACTCCGTCTCGAACCACCACCTTACGGAAATGTTCGTCCTTTCAAAGAGCCTGACCTATTACGAAAGCGCGACGAACGCCAACAAGGTTCTGCTTGCAAAGCTCGTCCGCGACAGCGCGAAAATCGAATTCACCGAGCCCGAGTCGGAACTGCTGGAGGACATCATCGTGGAAAACAACCAGTGCGTGCGAATGACCGAGATTTACGCGAGCATTCTTGTGGGCATGAGCGACGCCAGAGGCTCCGTTGTAAGCAACAACCTCGCGGTTTTGATGAAGCAGCTCGCCATAATAAACATCATCTTCCTGCCCCTTAACGTAATCGTGGGCCTTGGCGGCATGAGCGAATACTCGATTATGACAAAGGGCGTCTGGATAGGGCATTCGTACAGCGCCATGACGCTTCTTTTGGTGCTTTTGGCCTACGGCACGTACTTCTTCCTCAAAAAAGTCAACCTTTCGGAGTCGGATTCAAATGAAAATTAGATTTCACCTTAGAATGGCGGCGATTACGAAGCTTTCGAGAGTTTCGTTGACGCTCGGGGCGATTATAGTTTTCGCATCGGTTTTGTCGCTGGGCAGGCCGCTAAACCTTTCCGAATACTTCCCCGCGAGCTTCGCGCAGTTTTTCGTGTGGGTTTGCGCGTTCCCGATTTTGACGGCGGGGGCGGCGGTAGGCTCGTTTGCGGACTTAACTTCGCTTCCGTTTTGGGATACGCTCGCCTCCGAAAAAGTCCAGATGGCGTCCATCGGGGCTTTGGCGCTTCTAAACCTTTTTATTGTTTGGGCGTTTATCAGATACGTAGTTCTGAAGCTTTGGGGGCTTGAGTGGGTGAACGCGGGCACGACAATCTTAAAGTGCTTCGTCATTTGGGGATTCTTTCAGATAGCCTGCGTTTTTATCGCCTACGCGTGGAGCTTCGGCGGGTTTAAATCGGGGGATTCCGAGCCCGCGTGCGCGGCGCAAAGCGCGGAGC
>JAGBOM010000296.1 GCA_017633865.1 Opitutales bacterium | reverse complement strand
TAAGCGACGAGGAATTCGCCGCCAGGCTAAAATCGCTCACGGGGTTCAGCATAAACGAATTCGACCTGCCCATAATATTTTCGAGAACCACCCTCGAAGACCGCCTTAGAATTTTCAGCCTCGTTCTAAACCCCCTAAAAGACATAATAAACGCGGGCGTCTACGAGGACAAAGACCCGGCCTTTGAAAAAAACGCCGCCTACATCGCCGACCCCAAAACACAAAAGTGCCTAAACCGCCCGCAGGCAAAAGAGCTCTTAAAGCAGCGCATAAACTCCCTCGGCATAAGCTCCCCGCTGGCGGACGCGCTCTACCGAATCTTCAACTCCGAAATCCGCCCCAACATAATATATAACGAGGCCGAAACCCAAAAGAAGCGCGCCGAGGCCCGCGACGCCGTAAAGCCGATAATAGCAAGCGTCATGGAGGGCGAAACCATCTACGACCCAACCCGCAAAATCACGCCCCTCGACCAGGAGCGCCTGAACGCCTACACGCAGGAAAGCAAGCGCGGAATGTCGCAAAAAAACAAGATTTCCGAGGCCGTCGCGAACCTTACAATCTGCTTTTTGATGATGCTTGCGGCGGCGCTTTTCATAGCCGTAAGCAAAAGCTCGCGCAACAGAAAGCCGTCGAACATAATGCTCTTTTCGCTTCTTCTTCTGCTGAACCTCGCGCTCGAAAGAGCCGTGATAAATTTTGCGGACTTCGGGCAGGTGCAAATCGAGGGCAACTCCGCGCTTCTAATCGCAAGCTGCGCGCCGATTATCATAGGCCCTATCATACAGGTTTTGCTGTGCACGCCCTACACGGGCTTTGTGATGTCGTTAATTCTAAGCTTGATGACGGCGATAATGCTGGGGCACAGGGTGGACTTTTTCGTGCTGCTCTTTTCGGCGAGCCTGACGACGATTTTCATGTGCCAAAAGGCGCGCACAAGAACGCGCGTAATAACCGGCGGCGCCGCCTTCGGCGCGGTGCTCGCGTTCTTCTGGTTTATAATGGGGCTGGCCTACGACTTCGACATGCGCATGATTTTCGAGCAGTCGTCGGCGGCCCTCTTTGCGGGCGCGCTCGCGAGCATTTTGGCGCTGGCTCTTCTGCCCGTATTTGAATACATCTTCAAGGCCTCGTCCGACATCACACTGCTCGAGCTTACCGACTACAACCACCCCCTGCTTAGAATGCTGCAAATGGAGGCTCCCGGGACCTACCACCACAGCCTTATGGTGGCGCAAATAGCGGAGCAGGCCGCCTTGAAAATAGGCGCGAACCCGCTCGTTTGCTCGGTCGCGAGCCTCTACCACGACATCGGCAAAGTGATAAAGCCCGAATTCTTCGCGGAAAACCAGGCGCAGGCAAACCCGCACGACATTCAGGCGCCGTCCATGAGCGCGCTAATCATAAAAGCCCACGTCCGCGACGGCCTGGACTTGGCGCGAAAACACAAAATGCCCACAATCGTCCGCGACGCCATAAAACAGCACCACGGCACCTCCATAATATCCTACTTCTACAACAAGGCCGTAAACCTCGTGGGCGCAAACGCCCGCCAGGAAGACCTCCTGCAGGCCCTGCGCGACAAAGGCATCGACGAAGCGACATACCGCCACGAAGGCGAAAAGCCCCAAAGCGTGGAAAACGCCATTCTTATGCTCGCCGACTCCTGCGAGGCCGCGTCAAGATCGCTTAAGCGCGTAACCCAGCACTCAATCGAGGAGCTTGTCGAAAAGATTTTCATCGGCAAGATGAACGACGGCCAGCTCGACGAGGCGCCAATCACCATCAAACAAATCGCCGAGGCGAAGGAAAGCTTCGTTTTCACCCTTCAAAATATGCTCCACTCAAGGGTCGAGTACAACAACGCCCCCGCCGCCCTCCAAAAAGGCGGAGCTCCCGCCCTGCAAACGCCAGAAGCCCCAAAGCCCTAAGCCCAAAGCAGAAAAATTTTTCTTCTTTCAGCGCGCAAAAAACGCAAAAACAAATAAATTTTTAAACAAAACAAAAAAAGACTTTAAAATGAACGCTTATAAACTATCGGAAATCGTAAAAATATTCGACAAGCCCGAAGTCAAGGGAAGCCTCGACATCGAACTGTCCGCAATCTCAAGCCTGGGCGAGGCCAAGCCCACCGACCTGACTTTTCTGGGCAACAAAAAATACGCCCACGAAGTGCCGCTTACCCGCGCGGGGGCAATCCTTCTGCCCCGCGACTACGCCGAAGCCCTCCCCGAAAATTCGACGATTATATACGTCGACAACCCCTCCCTCGAGCTCGCCAAGCTCTGCGGATTCATCGAGCAGTTCCTCTGGAAAAAGCCGCAGGCGGGAGTCCACCCGAGCGCGGTTATAGACCCGACAGCGAAAGTCGCCAAAAGCGCGGTTATCGGCCCCAACGCCGTAATTTGCGAAAACGCCGTTGTGGGCG
>JAGBOM010000039.1 GCA_017633865.1 Opitutales bacterium | reverse complement strand
CGTTTATTAAGATTTCGCCGCCTGTTGCGCAGTAGCCGATAACGTTGCCCGCAATCACGTTTTGGGCGCCCTTCTCACTAAGGGCGTCGGTAGCCTTTATTATTATGCGGCCTCCCGAAAGGCTCTTGCCGACATATTCGTTGGCCTCGCCCGTGAGGCTGAAGGAAACGCCCCCGCACAAAAACGCGCCGAAGCTCTGCCCCGCGCAGCCCTCGAAGGAGGCGGAGATTGTGCCGCTTTCAAGCCCCGAGTCGCCCCACTTTTTGGCGACAACGCCCGAAAGCATCGCGCCCGCGCTCCTGTCGAAATTGTGGATTTTGAAGTTTGCGGAGCGCTTTGCGCCGCTTGAGATTGACTCCTTAAACTCGGCGATAAGAGCCTTGTCGAACGCGGTCTTGATTTCGCGCTCGCTAAGCCCCTCGCAGCGGGCGGGCTCATCCTCCGAGCCGCAGCGCTCGAATACCTTTGAGAAATCGAGGTTCTTGGACTTCCAGAAATCCAAAGCCTCGTTCTTGTCTATAAGGTCGCTTCTGCCGACAGCCTCGTCTATCGAGCGCAGGCCGAGGCTTGCCAAAATCTCGCGAGTTTCCCGCGCGACGAACCTCAGGAAGTTTTCGACATGCTCGGGCTTGCCCCTGAACTTTTTGCGAAGCTCGGGGTCTTGGGTCGCGACGCCCACGGGGCAGCAGTTCTTGTGGCAGACGCGCATCATCACGCAGCCGAGGCTTACGAGTATGGAGGTTGCAAACCCGAACTCCTCCGCGCCCAAAAGCGCGGCTATAACGACGTCTCTGCCCGTCTTGATTTGCCCGTCGGCCTGAAGGCGGATTTTGCCGCGCAGGCCGTTTAGGCGCAGGGTCTGCTGGGCTTCGGCAAGGCCGAGCTCCCAGGGCGCGCCCGCGTGCTTAATGCTTGTTAGAGGCGCCGCGCCCGTTCCGCCGTCGTGGCCGATTATTAAAACTACGTCCGCCTTCGCCTTGGCGACGCCCGCGGCCACGGTGCCCACGCCTATTTCCGAAACGAGCTTTACGGAGATTCTCGCGTTTTCGTTTACGTTGCGCAGGTCGTAGATGAGCTGGGCGAGATCCTCGATTGAATAAATGTCGTGGTGCGGCGGCGGCGAAATAAGCGTAACCCCCGGGATTGAGTGCCTGATTTTCGCGATTTCAAGATTCACCTTGTAGCCGGGGAGCTGCCCGCCCTCGCCGGGCTTCGCGCCCTGGGCGACCTTTATTTGTATTTCCTTGGCGCTTGCCAAATACGCCGCCGTAACGCCGAATCGGCCGCTTGCGACCTGCTTTATGGCGCTCGACAATTCCGTGCCGAACCTCGACTCGTCCTCGCCGCCCTCGCCGCAGTTGCTCATGGCGCCGATGCGGTTCATGGCGGCGGCGATTGTCTCGTGCGCCTCGGGCGATATTGCCCCGAAGCTCATCGCCCCGCTGACGAATCTTTTAATTATCGACTCCTCGCTTTCGACCTCGCCGAGCGGAACGGCGCTTTCCGCCTCCTTCAGCTTGAACATTCCGCGAAGAGTGCAAAGCCTGCGCGCCTGGTTGTTGACGCTTTCTGCGTAGGCGCGGTAGGAGGCCTCGTCGTTGTTGCGGACGGCCTTTTGCAGCATGGTGATTGAAAGGGGCGTCCAGAGGTGGTTTTCGCCGCCCTTTTTAAACTTGTACTTGCCCTCGTCGGGAAGGAGGTTTTCAAGGCCGAGCTTCGGGTAGAAGGCGTTGTGGTACCTTGCAAGCGACTCGCGCGCGACGTCCTCCGAGCCTATCCCGCCAATCGACGAGGCGGTCCCCTCGAAGTATTCGTCAACAAACTCCCTCGAAAGGCCTATGGCCTCGAATATCTGCGCCTGGCGGTAGCTGCGCAGCGTCGATATGCCCATTTTGGACATAATTTTTAACAGCCCCTTCTTGACGGCCGTTATGTAGTTTTCAACCGCGCGGGCGCTGTCGATGTTTTGAACGGCGCCGCTTTGCGCCATGTCGGCTATGGTTTCGATTGCAAGGTAGGGGTTTATGGCTGTCGCGCCGTACCCCAAAAGAAGCGCAAAGTGCATGATTTCGCGAGCCTCGCCGGTTTCGGCGACAATTCCCGCGGCGTAGCGCAGGCTCTTTGAAATAAGCCTGTTGTTGACCGCCGAAACCGCCAAAAGCATGGGTATGGGGGCGTAGCCGTACGACAGGTTCTTGTCGCTTAAAATTATCACGCTCTTGCCGCTTTTTACGAGCTCCTCGGCCTCGCCGCAAATTTTTTCGAGGGCGGGCTTCAGGGCCTTCTCGCCGCCCTCCGCGGAGAACTCCGCCTTGATTGTGGCGGACTGGAATGTCGGGATTTTAGACGAGCGTATGCAGAAAATGTCGTGGTTTGTTAGTATCGGGCACGGCAATTTTAAAAGGTGCGCGAGCTGCGGGGTTTCGATTAGGGAATTTCCGCAGTTGCCGATGTAGGTCATAAGGCTCATGACAAGCTCCTCGCGGATAGGGTCTATCGGCGGGTTTGTGACTTGGGCGAAAAGCTGCTTGAAATAGTCGTACAAAAGCTGCGGGCGCTCGGAGAGCGCGGCCAAAGAGGCGTCGTTGCCCATGGAGCCCACGGGCTCTTTGGCGTCTATGGCCATGGGCTTTAAAATCGCGTCTATATCCTCGCGGGT
>JAGBOM010000295.1 GCA_017633865.1 Opitutales bacterium | reverse complement strand
GGATTTTGGCGGCGGCCGCGCCGCTGTTTGTTTCGGGGCTTGCCTGGGCGCAAAGCCCGATGGAAATCGACAAGATAAAAATCGTCGTCGAGGGGCCGCAGCAGGTCTCGAGGGAGGCGGTTTCGGCGCACCTGAAAGTCCGCAGCGGAGAGCCCTTCAACCAGGGCGCGCTCGACCTTTCGGTCCGCTCGCTTTACGACACGGGGCTGTACGACTCTGTCGACGTAAAGCGCCTTCTCAAGCCCGACGGCAAGCTGGATCTCGAGTTTTTAATCAAGGCGAAGTTCAGAATTTCCCAGCTCGCGTTCAAGGGCAACGCCTCGTACTCGGCCGACAGGCTAAGGGAGGAAATCGCAAGCTATTCGGGCGGCGTTTTGGACGACCGCCTCGCCCACCGCGACGCCGAAAAAATCGCGAAATTTTACCGCAAAAAGGGCTACGCCTTCGTCAAGGTGAAGCCCGAAATCCTCAAAAACGAAGAGCTCGGCACGGGCGCGCTTGTCTTTAACATAGACGAGGGCGCGGACATCAAAATCCAAAACATAAGGTTTGTCGGCAACAACAACCTCGACGAGGAAACCCTCCGCGACGCCATGAAAACCACCACTTGGCGCTGGCTAATCTCCTACATTCTCGACTGGGGCAGATATAAGGACGACGAGTTTTACGACGACCTAAACTCGCTGCGCAAAGTCTATCGCGACCACGGCTATCTCGACGTGAAAATCGACGACGCCGACGTGAAATACATCTTCCCCGACAAGGACAACCCCGGGGATTTGGACATAGAAATCAAGGTCGACGAGGGCCGCCAATACAAAGTCGGCAAAATCGAGTTCAAGAACAACAAGCTCGCCTCCTCCGAAACCCTGATGAAGGGCATGGACATTCTCGAAGGCGACGTGTTCTCGCCCTCGAAGGTGGACTCCTCCGTGGAGTGGATAAAGGAGTACTACGGCTATTTCGGCTATCTCGACACGGTCGTAAGAGCCCTGCGCCGCCCCAACCTGCAAACCGGCGACATCGACCTCGTCTTGGAAATTTTCGAGGGCGACCAGTTCTATCTGGAGTCCATTTCGATACAGGGCAACACGAAAACGAAAAGCGAGGTAATTTTGCGCGAATTGGCGCTCGCCCCCGGCGAGCTCTTTTACGCGGACAAAATGAAGATTTCAGAAAATATGCTGCGCACTACGCGCTTCTTCGACGAGGTGAACCTTTCCTCCGAGGCCACGAACATCCCCAACCGCAGAAACCTCCGCGTAATCGTGAAGGAGGGCAGGACGGGCAACTTCGTTTTCGGCGCGGGCTTCAGCACGGTTGAAAGCTTTGTGGCCACCGCCGAAGTCTCGCAAAGCAACTTCGACTTGTTCAACTACCACAACGGCTTTCAGGGCGCGGGGCAAAAATTCAGAATCCGCGGCTCGGCGGGCTTGAAGTCCAACCAAATCCGCCTGAGCTTTGAAAACCCGTGGATCTTCAACAGAAGAATCGCCTACGGCTTCGACCTTTACCGCACCGACACGGGCTACTATTCCGACTATTATTCGGAAGTGCGCACGGGCTTTTCGCAGTTTATAAGAAAGCACCTTTTCGAGCTTGTGGAAGGGCGCCTCGGCTACACCGTCGAAAACGTTGAAATTTACGACGTGAAAAGCAACGCCCCGCAGGTCATAAAAAACGAAACCGGAAACCGCTCGATATCCGAGATATCCCTAAGCTTTTTGCGCGACGACCGCGACGACTATATGATGCCGACTTCCGGCACGCGCTTTGAAATCCTCCAGCAGGTCGCCGGCGGCCCCCTTATGGGGCAGACCAACCTTTACAGGGTGGAGGGGCGCGGCGGCGTGTGGATTCCGATGTCGAAATACTTCGGGCACATCCCCGTGTTTAAGTACGGCAACCAGGTGTTCTCTATCGTGGGAAGAACCGGCAGCGTAACCGGCTATGGCGGCAAGGAAGTCCCCTTCTTCGAAAAATACTTTTTGGGCGGGCCCTACAATTTGAGGGGCTTTAAATACCGCAAGGTCGGCCCCATCGACCCCGCCACGAGAGAGCCAGAGGGCGGCAACACATTCGGGTACCTTTCTCTGGAATATTCCTACCAAATCATAGAGCAGCTGAGAGTCGCGCTGTTTTACGACATAGGTTTCTTGAACGCCGACTCGTGGGATTGGGATCCGTCCGAATACAATGACGACATCGGCATAGGCTTTAGAATCGTCCTGATGGGCGCGCCTATGAGGATAGATTTGGGTCTGCCCCTGACTACCGGAGATTTTAATAAAGACGGCTTGCAATTTAACTTTTCTTTTGGTACGGTCTTTTAACATAAAAAATCGGAACTTTTTAGATTTTAATTTTACTAATAACATATAAAACTTATGAAAAAAATCGCTATGTTTATAACAGCCGCGTTCGCCGCGGCCTCTCTGTACGCAGATCTCAACATTCTTGTTGTGGACACAAACCAGGTTCTTGCCTCCTACTACAAGACAAAGATTGCCGAAGACGCGCTTAAGGCGTCGGTAGAGCCCGTCGAAGCCGAAATAAAGAAGCTTGACGGCGAAAGGCAAACAAAAATCGCCGCTTTTGAGGAAGGCCGCAAAAAGTTGCAAAACCCCGCCCTTACCGACGACGCCAAAAAGGACATCATATCCAAGGAGCTCCAGCCCGTCGAAAAGCAGATAAACGAGCTCGGCGCGCAGCTCCAGCAGCTCGTGAACGAAACCAGGGCGAACGTCGCCAAGCAGCAGCGCGAAACCCTCGCGGCCCACAGCCAGGAAATTCTCGAGCAAATCAAGAAGATTGCCGAAGCCAAAAAGGCGGATTTCGTTTTTGAAAAGCGCAGCAGCTACTTCTCAAAGCCCGCTTCCGACATTACCGAGGAGGTCGTGGCGGCTTTGAACGTAAACGCCCCCAAGAGCGCCGCGCCGAAGGCCGACGCCGCCAAGAAATAGCCTAAAGCTAAAAAGTTTTTGCAGTCTGAATCCGCAGCGAAAGTTGCGGATTTTTTTTGCGCCCGCATGCGGGCATTCATACGGGGCGGGCGCTATAAAAAACGCCGTAAAAAAGTTCAATATGCTCAAAAACAATAAATTTTATCCAAAAATAACAACCTAATTTTGCGAAAAAAATCCGCCGCCTATATTATTGCGGGAAACTCAACAAAACGCAGACATGAGCAATTCCCAAAGAATAAAAATATACGCGGATATAAACGCTTCGGGCTCGCCCGAAAATTATATATCGAAATCTAAAATAGAAATCCGAAACGCAAACCCCGTAAAAATAGAGGTCGTGTTTCTTGAAAACGGAGCCTATGCGGACGTTGGCTCCGCGACGGGGGCTGTCGCCGAAATTTTGGACGTGGGCGACTTTAACTCCCCGCCGCCGTCCGAGCCCCTGCTTCTGGCAAGAAGCGTGAGCGCGCTGCAAAGCCCGTTCGAAGCCGGAGCCGCCTGCCAAAAATCGGCAAATTCAACCTGCAACGCCGTGTTTGAATTCCCAAGCGCGGCATCGGGCTTTTTGCGCGACGACGAAAACTTCGCGCAAAGATATTTGAGCATTAGGCTCTGCATGCCCGACAATTCCGAAATATCCTACGCCGACGGCTGGATTTTTGTGCGGCGCAATTTCTCGTCGGACCCGAACTTCAACCCGATTTCGTCGCCAAAATACATTACGAAAGCCGAAACGGAGGCTCTTGTAAGAGACGCGGTGGCGGGCTCGCACGAACATCCCGAGTACCTTGAAAAATCCGAAAATCTCTCAGACCTTGCAGACACCGCAACCGCCCGCTCAAACCTGAACGTTTACTCGAAAAGCGAGACATACTCCTCGCTTGAGATAGACGGCAAAGAGGCTCTTGATTTAAAGAAAGCTTCAAACCTATCCGACCTTGCCGACGTAGCAACGGCAAGAACAAATCTCGGCGTTTACGCTACATCCGAAACGTACAGCAAAACCGAAATCGACAGTCAGGAAGCTTTAAATCTCAAGAAAGCGTCGAATTTGTCGGACTTATCAGATGTAGCAACGGCCCGCACAAACCTCGGCGTTTACTCCTCAACGGAGGTTGACGCGAAAGTTCAGTCTTCCGCGCAGGCTTTGGCTTGCTCAAAGCAGTCCCGCGGCGAGTTGTGGTTTGGCGGCGGCAAGTTTGCGACTTCGCAAAAAACCCCGCTTCAAACGCCTTTCAGCTACGTTTGGACTTGGGCTATGACGGCGGAGGAGTGGGGCAAAATATCGACATCCTC
>JAGBOM010000294.1 GCA_017633865.1 Opitutales bacterium | reverse complement strand
GGAATTGCCAGATACGATTCCGCAAGGGCGAAGAGCGCGAGGCGGTTTTCGGGGTTCGACGGGTACTCCAAAACGATATTTTGGCAGAGGGCCGCGGCGGTCGAGAAGTCGCCCATAAGCCTCAAAATTTCGGCCTGCGAAATTTTCGCGGCGAACACCCTCGGCGAATCCGGATACCGCGAAACCAGCTCCGACAAAAGCTTTACGGCCTCGCGGTAGTCCTTCTCAAGGCCGATTTTGCGGGCGTAAACGGCGGCCTCGAAAAGCGCGGCGTCTGCGTAAATGCCGTCGGGGAAGGCGTCGGCGAGGGTTTTGCAAAGAGCCTGCGCGCGCGGGTACGCCCCCGCCGAGGATAGGAGCCGCGCCTCCAATAGGTGCGACAGCTGCGCGGCGTCGCTTTGCGGATACTTTTTTCGCAAATCCTCAAAAGCCGCGTACGCCCCGCCGTCGCCCGCGAGCCTGCCCATGCCCGCCAGGACGCGCGCGCGGATTAAGACGGCCTCCGAGGCCGCGGCGTCGGCCGCCGCCTGCGAGGGTTTTAGATTGCCCGTTTTAAGGCGCAGCAAAAGGTTGTCGACAAGCTCGAGGGCTTTTGAGCTTTCGCCGCTTTCCTCGAATATGCGCGCCTCGAGCCAGCAGAGCTTTACGAGCAAATCGGCGCTCAGCGCCCCGTCTTTGCCGCGGGAAATAAGCGACGAGACCCTTGTTTTAGCCGCGTCCAAATCGGAGCCGGACCTGTACGCCAAATAAAACAGCCACTCCGCCCGCCAAACGTCGTCAGCGCCTATGGGAACGCTTTTATAGACAGTGTCGGCAAACTTCACCGCCGCCTCGAATTTGCCCGACTTCAGCATGGCGTCCACCGCCTGCGAGAAAGCCCCGCCGCGCCACTTTTCCGAGAGCGAAGACGACACCGCAAGCTTGTAAATTTCCGCCGCCGACTCGTAGTCGGAATCAAGATAATAACAGTCGGCGGCGAGGAACTTGGCGAAGTCGGAGGCGGTTTTGTCCTGCTCGAGCTTGGAGACTTCAAGCATGTATTTTGCCGCAAGGCTGTAATTCGGCGACGCCCCCGAAAATTCGCTCCACGCCAAAAGCGAATAAAGAGGCGCCTTGTATTTTGAGGCGGGATACTCCTCCAGCATCCGCGTGGCGTAGTTTTTCATGGCGGAAAAATCGCCGCTTTTAAAGCTCGAATAGGCGAGCTCCATCATGATTTTGTCGCCGATTAGGGGCGAGCCGTTTTCAAGCGCGTCTTTTAAAATTGCGGCGAACTCGGCGGAGCCCTCGGGGTAAACCCTGCGCAATAAATATATGGCCGCCCCCGCCGCCTCGGGGGATTTCGTGCCGTTTAAAACGCGGCGCAAAACCTGAATCTTGCCCGCCGAAGACGGCTCGAAAAGCGCGTAGGCAAGCTCCAAAGAGTCCCTGTCGGAGTCGGGCAAAAGGCCGAGATTTAAAGCGTCGGAAAGCTTGTCCAAAGCGTCTTTAACCCTGCCGCTTTCATAATACGCGCAGGCGAGAGCCCTGGCGAATTCCGCGCCCTCGTGCGTGCCCGCCAAAACGCTGCTTTTAAGCTCCAAGTCGGCTATCGCGGCCGGGTTTTTGGAATCCGCGCCGCCGTCGAGAAAGCCGCACACGCCCAAAAGCACCCCCGCCTCGCGCGAGGCGTAGACGGATTCGGGAAAGCCGCTTGCGAGCTTTAAAAGAGAGCGCGCGGCGGCGAAGTCGTTTTTGCCGATTTTCAGGAGGGCGGAGCTTATGTAAAACCACGGCTTGTCGGAGTCGGGCAGTTCGGAAACGGAAATTTTTGAAAGCAGATCCTCTGCGACGGCCTCGGGGGCGGCGCGCAAAGATATTATCGCGCGCCTAAGCAAAACTCGGGCGTCTTCGGGGTCGTTGATTTCCGAAAGAGCGTCTCCCGCGGCCGAGAACAAGCCCTGCGCGATTAGGGAATCGGCAAGCAGAAGCCTTGCGGCATCCTTGTCGGACAAAAACTCGCTTTTTAAAAGCCTCTCCGAAATGCTCCGGGCAAGCGACGGAATCCCGCACTCGAGGGCCCTGCGCGCGGAGGCCAGCGCCGCCCTGTCGGAATCGACAATCACGCCCGCGTTCGCCCCGTAAGCCCGGGCGAAAGCCAAAGCCGCAAAAACCGGCAGCGCGAGAAAAATTTTTTTAAGATTCGGCATTGTCGTTTGTTTTTATCGTATCGAGCCCAAAGCCGGCAAGACAAGCCCGCAAAGGCTTTCTTCGTAAGATTTTTTTATCTTCGAGGCCGCCGCCGAAAATTTTATAAGCCGCGCGATCAGCGCGGGGTCTCGGGCGAGCGCTTTTAGGATTTTAAAGGGTTTTATGGACGAGCCGCCCGTGGAGCGGTCTATGGCTTGGTCGAAAAATTCCGCGGGGATTTTTGAGTCGAAAGCGTCGCTTACCGCCCTAAAAGACGCGAATTTTTCCGCACCGAACACGGGCTCGAACAAGGCCGCCTCCATATCGACGGCGTCAAAGCCGCGCTCCGCAAGCCGCTTTTTTTCGGCAAAGCCCGCGACGCTTTCTGTTGTGGCGATTTTCGCGGCCATTATTCCGCATGATAAAAACGCCTTTTTTATCGCCGGGCTTTTTGAAGAAAACAGAAGCCCGCCCTCGCCGATATCCGCCCTGCACGAGCCGCAGAACCCGCACAAAACCGCGAAGTCGAAATCTTTTCCCGCGCAAAAATTTTTCAGCCTTTCAACAGAAGCCGCGCAGCCGCAGCCCGAAACGAATCCGCAAAAAAGCGAGCCGTTTGACTCGAGATTCGCCGAGGCCCCCAGCCGCGCCGAAGCCCCCGCGAGCCTGAAAACGCCCTGCGCCTCAAAAACCGTCGGAAATATCAAAATCGCCTTCATAATTCGGGAACTTTCGCGCTTGCGGCGGCGCTTTCCATTGTGCAGGGCAGCCCCGTGTTCACCCAGTCGCCCGCGATGTACGCGTTTTTAAAGAAGCCCGAGGCGGGCGGCCTTGAGCTTTCGGCAAGCGGGGTTGAAAGAATCGTGGCGCTTCTAAAAAGCGAGGGCTTAAAATCCGACATTTCAAACTCGCCGAAATAGGCCTCAAGCTCTTTGTGCGCCGCGGTTTTCAGGGCGGCGGGGTCGAAGTCGGAATCGAACGCGCTCACGGTTATAGAATAAAGCCGCGAGCCTTCCATAGAGCCCGGAGTGCGGTCGAAAATCCAGTGGATTGGCGAATTTCCGAGGGCGGCAAAGTCCCCTCGAACAATTTTTTGGGCGAAGTAAAATACGCGCTTAAAATCGCGGAGTCGGAAATCGCCGCCGCCGATTTTTTTAGCGGGCAGTCCGGCAAAAGAGAGGCGAGCATTTTGCGGGGAAGCGCGATGCAGGCCAAATCGAAATTCGATATTTTTTCGCCGCCGGAGGTAAAGCTTTTAAGAGTTCCGCCCTCGGCCTCCAAAGCCTCCACGGGGGAGGACGTTTTCACGCTCCCGCCTACCGCCTCCAGATAAAGCGCCGCCCTTCCCAAAACGTCGGCGTAGGGGATTTTGTTTATTAAAAGCGCGCTTTTTTTGACTCCCCTTAAAAGCGATTTTTTAACGGTAGCGGCGAACATATTCGCGTCCGCGACGGAAATCGGCGTATTTAAGGTTGCGAGGCAAAACGGCTCCCAAAGCAGGGTTTTAGCGGCGTCGCCAACGCCGTTTTTTTCGAGGAAGTCCTCGACGCTCTCGCCCTTTGAAAACTCGCAAAGCGAAAGCTTTATTTTGAAAAGCATCAGCAAATTCTCCTTAAAATTAAAGCCCTCAATCTTGGGGATTTTCATAAATCCGCCGCCGAAGAGACCGCGCTTTTCGGAAAAGCCGTAGGAGAATCCGCCGCCGCCGCGCGTTTTAAATTCTATTTTATCCGCCCTGCGGAAGACTTCGCCCTGCTCGAAGCCCAAAAGCCCGACCACTTTCAGGAAATTTTCGTAGCAGCCCATGGCGGCGTGGCTTGAGTTGTCGAGGCGCAGGCCGCTTTGGTTCCATTCTATGGAGCTCGCCCTGCCGCCGAGCCGCGCCTTCGACTCGTACAAATCGACGTCGTAGCCCAGATACGCGAGGTTCACCGCCGCCGAAACCCCCGCGACTCCGCCGCCCAAAACCGCCGCCCTGCCGAAACGCTCCGGCGGGAGCTTTGAATATTTGCGGTTTTTAAAAAGCGCGCGCAGGGCGAGGCGTATTTTTTTAAGCTTTGAAAATTTTACGACGCTCTCGGAAATTTCAAAATTTTGGCGCCTAATTTGCTCCAAAATGCCCTCGTAAATCTCCCACATAATCATCGCGGGGGCGAGGGCCTTGGCGTCCTCGGGCTGGAGCTGGGCGCGGGCTCTGTTAAAAAAGTGCTTCGCCCTAAAATAGAGCATTTTAAAGAGATCTATGCAGTTTTTGCCCAATTTATCCGCGCCGAAATCCTCGGGCGAAACGCCGAAGGCGCGCATTTCGCTTGCGGGAATATACACTCGCCGCATCGTTTTCCAGTCGTAAACGACGTCCCTTAAAATGTTCGTAAACTGCAGCGCGTAGCCGAGCGACTCCGCAAAAAGCTTCGTCTTTTCGTTTTTAAAGCCGAAGATGTAAATCGACGCAAGCCCGACAGCGCTCGCAACTCCGTAGCAGTATTTTTTTATGTCGGCGAAAGTCTCAAAGGGCGCGGGGTCGGTGTCGCGCATGACGCCCTCAATAATGTCGAGCAAATAACGCTTGGGAACGTCCCTGCGCATAACCACTCCGCGGAGCTGCGCGCCCAGAGTCGAAAGGTTGTCCGTCTTGGCCGAATATATGTTTTCTACCTCGCTTTTCCAGGCGTTCAAGGCGGCGATTCTTTGCGGGAGGGTTTTGGTGCCGTCGTCGGCGATGTCGTCCAAAACGCGGCAGTATGTGTAGAAAATCTCCATGTCGCGAGCCCTGTCCTTCGACATGCAAAAGAAGGCGAAGGCGAGGTTCGACTGCCTTCTTGCGCGAACCTGCAAGGCCTCGTCCGCAGAAACGTTTTCTTCGGGATTTGTCATAGCAGGGCGCTTAGCAGAAGTTTTATTTTGTCGAACGAGCCGAGGCTCGGGCGGCCGCTTAGAGTGTCGTAGTTTTGCTTCGCGATTTTTCTTAGAATCGCCCTGCCCCCCGCGATGGTGATTCTAATTTCAAGGCTCAGCGGGAAAGGCAGAAGCTTCGGCAGATTCTCGCCTTTTTTGAAAAGATTTTCGGCGTACAAAACCTGGCGGCAAACGCAGCTTCTTACGGCCTCGGAGGCGCGGCTTGAAAAGAAGTCCTCCTCCGTAAGCGCCCCCCACTCCTCGCGCGGAATGTAGATTCGGTTTTTCGATTTATCCACGCTCATGTCCTGCCAGAAGTTGGCGAGCTGAAGCGCGGTGCAAATTGCGTCGGACATCCCGAACCTCTCCTCGTCGTTAAAGCCGTGCAAAAGAAGCACGAGCCTGCCGACGGGGTTCGCCGAGCGGCGGCAGTAGTCCAAAAGCTCGGGATAGTCCTCGTAGCGCTTTTTTACGACGTCCTGCGCGAAGGCGCTTACAAGATCCTTAAAAAGGCCGACGGGTATGGAAAATTTCGAGACGGTGTCGGCGCAGGCGGTAAAAATCCAGTCCCAGCGCGGGTCGAGGCTTTCGGGAGAGGAAAGCGCCACGTCAAGCTGGGCGGCGAATTCGTTAAGTTTTTGAACCCGCAGCGGGGAGTCGGCGGCGATGGAGCCGTGGTCTTCGTCGGCGATGTCGTCGGCGGTGCGCGCGAAGGCGTAAACCGCCGCGACGTGCTTGCGCAGGGGCTTTTTCACCATCTTTGCCACCGGAAAATTCTCGTAGTGGGAATTCGCCAAATCGGCGCATTTTTTGTAGGCGCACTCCAAATCCATAAATTGCGCCTTATAAAACACCAAAACGCGGGGCTTGTCGAGTATTTTTATGCTCGCGAAAAACGCCCGCGCGCTAAGAGTCCATGCCGTTTTGAAGGCTGAGAGGCACGATGGGGGGCATGGCGACCGTTTTGACGTCGGATTCCCCGCCCTTTGAAGTGGAATATTCAAAGTTGGGGTAAGCGTACTTCCGCTTGAAAGAGGCGAGCGCGAGGTGCTTCCCGAGAATTTTGGAATATCCGCAGGCCGCGACCTCGCCGATTTCCTCATCGCCCAAATAGATTTTTTCGCCGGCGAAAAATTCGCGGCCGCCCTCGAGCCCCGCGAGCGAAAATTCTTTCGCCAACGCCCTGTCGGCGAAGATTTTTTCGCTCCCGCAAAATTCGGGCTTGTCGAAATCGGCCATCCACTGAAGCCCCAAAAGAATAGGGTTTTTCAAGGCCGCGCCCTCCGCGTAGACGTTGAAAAAATTGCCCTCAAGGCGCGAGTTGAACGCGCTTTTTACGCCGCCCAAAACGCCGCCGACGGCCTCGACCTCGGCCTTCACCCTTTTAAACAGGGCTTCGGCAAGGCCGTTTTCGGCCAGAATTTGATAGCCGAACTCGCCCGTTTTGCCGTTGCGCGCCAAGACCGCCTCGCCGCCCCCGAACGGGTACTTTTCTATTGAAAGATACGGCATATTCAACACTTCCGAGCCGAAAATCGCGCTTGCGACCTTCCAGGCCTCGGGCCCGTCGATGTTGAACAAAACGTGGCTTTCGCTCAAATCCTCGGCGCCGTCGCAAAGCAGCTTAGATGCCAAAAAATCGCCG
>JAGBOM010000293.1 GCA_017633865.1 Opitutales bacterium | reverse complement strand
TGCCTTGGCGTCGTCGCGCGTGCGGCTTAATATGCCCGAGGCCTCCTTGGCCGCGGCGGCGATTTTCTCCTCGCAGGCCTTTTGGCAGGCCTCGAGCCGCTTTGCGGATTCCTCCGCGTCGGCAAGGCCCTTTTCGACCGCCGCCCTGCGCTCGTCCGCCTTTTTTATGACGGGCTTAAAGACGAATTTGTAAAGGATTGCCGAAAGAAGCGCGAACATTATAGCCTGCGAGGCCAGCATGTCCCATTCCACGCCGAAGCTTTGCAGAAAGGACAGGGGGTTTTCTCCCGACGCGATTACCATGTTCATTGCTTCCAAAAAGTATTACTTGCCGAGGAAGAGCCCGTAAAACGCGATAGCCTCCGCAAACGCCATTCCGAGAATGCCCAGAACCATTATTTTGCCGAACGCCCCGGGGTTGCGGCCTATCGACTCGACGCTCTTCGCGCCCACCCAGCCCACGCCCAACGCCGCGCCCAGGCACGCCAACGCGCCCTGCACGCTGCCAGATACGTTTGCAACATCCGCCAATATTTCCATCATTTTTATGCCTTTCTTGATTTGTTGGTTTTATTATTAAAGTTTTCAGCCTTCGGCTTCGTTTTCTTCGCTTGCGGTTATAAGGCCTATGTAAAGCGCGGTTAAAAGCGTGAACACGAAGGCCTGCACCGCGCCCACCAAAAGCTCCAAAAAGTAAAACGGCAATGGCAATAGCCAGCTTGCGAGCTGCATCGCCCCGCCCTGCCACGCCATCTGGTGCATCTGGTGCAGCAGCGTTTCGCCGCCGAATACGTTGCCGAAAAGCCTAAAAGAAAGCGAAATCGGCCTCACGCACGCCGATATAACCTCTATAAACCCCACCGCGAAGAAAACCGGAAAGAGCATATAATATATTATAGCGGGAATCTCCCGCCTGTCGGCCTTGTTGCCGAACCATTCGTGGTAGAGCGCGCCGAAGCCGGCGTATTTTTTTACGTAGTAGAAAAAGAGAATGAACGACAAAAGCGCAAGGGCCATGGTCGTATTCATGTCGGAATTTGCAGGCCTTATAAACGGAGCGAATTTTTCGTAAACGGCGCCGCCGCCTTCAAGGGCCCCGCGCTTTTCAAAGCCGCGGCTTTCAAGCGCCTCAATCTCGGAAGCGGGGGCGTTTGCGGAAACTTGGACGGAGCTTACTTCGCCCACGCTGCCGACTCCGGGCAAAAGCCCGCTCCAATTCATCGCCAAAATAAACGTGAAAAGGCAGAGCAAAAACGGGGCGGCTCCCCTGTATGCGCGCCTGCCCATCACACCCTCGAAAATCCCGCCGAAAGCGTCCACAAGCCCCTCGATAAAAACCTGCCCCCTGCCGGGCACAAGCTTTGCCCCGCCCCGCAAAAACACGAATCGCAAAATTAGGAAAAGCAGAACGGAAAACGCCGCCGCCGTCAGCATCGAGTTCGTAAAGGGCAGCCCGCAAAATTCAAACATTACGGACGGCTTTACCGATTCCGACGCGAAAGCCCCCGAGGCCAGAAACGGCGCCGAAAGAGTCGCTAAAATTTTCTTG
>JAGBOM010000292.1 GCA_017633865.1 Opitutales bacterium | reverse complement strand
GCGCCTGCCCATCACGACGATTCCGCCCATCGTGGTGCTTTTAAAGTGCTTGAACTCCTCCGGTATGCGCCAGGGTATGCGAAGGCCGTCGCCTATTACCCCGTTTTGGGCGACCGCCGCAATCGCGCGCCAATTCTCAAAAATTTTCATATCCTTTTTATTTTTTGTACCGCGGTTTTTTATTGTTTCAAAAGCGGGGTTTATTTTTTTAAACCGCGATGGGAGCCTTGATTGTCGGGTGCGGGTCGTAGCCTGAAAGCTGGAAATCCTCGTATATAAAATCCTCGAGATTTTTTCTTTCGGGGTTTATCGACATTTGCGGGAGCGCCCTCGGCTCTCTCGAAAGCTGGAGCTTGGCCTGCTCCAAGTGGTTTTTATAGAGGTGCAAATCGCCGAAGGTGTGCACGAACTCCTTGGCCTTCAAGCCGCAAACCTGCGCGACCATCATGGTTAAAAGCGCGTAGGAGGCTATGTTGAAGGGAACGCCCAAAAAGAGGTCGGCGCTGCGCTGGTAAAGCTGGCAGCTTAAGCCGCCGTCTGAAGACACGTAAAACTGGAAGAGCGCGTGGCAGGGCGGAAGCGCCATTTCGCCGAGCTCGCCCGGGTTCCATGCCGACACGATGTGCCTGCGCCCGAACGGGTCTTTTTTTATGCCTTCGACCAGATTTTTAAGCTGGTTGATGTGCCTGCCGTCGGGCGAAATCCAGTCCGTCCACTGGGCGCCGTAAACCCTGCCAAGGTCTCCGTTTTCGTCCGCCCATTCGTCCCAAATGCTCACGCGGTTGTCGTTCAAAAATTTTATGTTTGTGTCGCCCTTTATGAACCACAAAAGCTCGTAAATTATGGAGCGGGTGTGGAGCTTTTTTGTCGTCAAAAGCGGGAAGGACTTTTCGAGATCGAAGCGCGCCTGCGCCCCGAAAACGCCGATAGTTCCGACTCCCGTACGGTCTTTGCGCTCCGAGCCCTTTTCAAGAACGAGCTTTAACAAATCCAAATATTGCCTCATTGTTTTTACCTGTTGCGGCGGCGCTTGGGTTTGGGCGCGCCTTCGTTTAAATTCGGCTCGAAGCGGTACTTGAAGCCCTCGAGCTTTCTGCGCTCGATGCTTCTGCCAATGAATCTTTCGACCCTCTGCAAAAACGGGAGCTCCTCGGAGGAGTATAGCGTGATGGCCTTGCCCTCGCGGTTTGCCCTACCCGTTCTGCCTATGCGGTGGACATAGTCCTCGGAGTGTTCGGGAACGTTGTAGTTTATGACGTAGGCCACGTTTGAAATGTCCAAGCCCCTCGAGGCGATGTCGGTAGCCACAAGCACGGTGTGGACGCCGTTTTTAAAGTCCGCCAAGGCCTTGTCGCGCTCGCGCTGGGTTTTGTCGGAATGCAGCGTCGAAACCTTGAAGTCGTGGGCGGCGAGCCATTCGGAGATTCTGTCGGCGTCGACCCTCGTTCTGGTGAACACGATTGTGGATTCTTCCTTAATGCCTTTTAGGATTTCCAAAATCATGTCGTATTTTTGAATCGCGTCGACGGGGTAAATAAAGTGCTCGACAGTCTCGGCGGGCGAATGGATTATGCCGATTTCGATGCGCTCGGGCTCGGTGAGGGCCCACTTTGCAAGGCGCATGACTTCGTCGGGCATAGTCGCCGAGAAGAAGAGCGTCTGGCGGTTTTTCGGGCAGGCGCGTATGATTTTTGACACGTCGTCTATAAAGCCCATGTCGAACATTCTGTCAACCTCGTCCAAAACGAGATACTTTACGCCCGACAAATCCACAACGCCCTGCCCCATCAAATCCAAAAGCCTTCCGGGGGTCGCCACCAAAATATCGACGCCCGCGGCGATTCCCGATATTTGGTTCGACATCGAAACGCCCCCCTGCACCAAAAGGGTTTTTAGCGGCGTATACTTCGCGAAGGAGTCGAACGCCTCGCATATCTGCGCGGCGAGCTCCCTTGTGGGGCTTAAAACGAGAGTGCCGATTTTGTCGGACGGCTCGAGCATTTCGATTATCGGAAGCGCGAAGGCCGCGGTCTTGCCCGTGCCCGTCTGAGCGGTGCCCACAATGTCGCGCTTGGCGAGTATTACGGGGACTGCCTTAACCTGTATTTGCGTGGGCTCGCTATAGCCGAGGTCGCGGACGGCCGCGAGCGTTTTGCCCGTCAAATTCAAGGCCGCGAACATCGGAACGTCCGAGGCGAGAGAGTCCGCCGACTCTATCTGCGCGGCGGGCTTTTCAACCCTCTTATACTCGGGGCGCGCAATGGGCCCGCGGGGGGGTCTTCTTCCGCCGCGGCTGCCGCCCATGCGCCCCGAACCCCTGCGCGCTTCAAAATTTTTGCCCCGCTTTTGCTCGGGGGCGTTTTGGACCCGCTTGCCGCGCGGCTTGCGGGCTTTCCCGCCGCGCGCGCCCGCGCTTTTTTTGCCGCTTTTCCCTCCCGAAAACAACGAGGCGCCGGCCGACAATATCTTCTTAAATATATTCATTATCCCAAAAATATTCCAAATAACGCGCGATTGTTCAACAATAAATTGCGGCGCAAAAAAAACGCCGCCCCCTTTTAAAACAGATTTTTCAAAACGCCCGGCTAAATCTTTTTATGCCCCGCGCGAATCCTTTTGAGGTTGACACGAATAAAAAATCGGAGTTTAATTTCCCTAATGATTAAACAATTTTCTATTTTACTAACCTTGTCCGCGGCCGCGATATGCGCCTACGCGCAAAGCGAAATCCCCACGGACGTTGAAATCAAGCTCGACGAACAGGCGCAAAAGCTTTTCCCCGAAGACGCCCGCGCCCAGCAAAGGTGGCTCAACACCCAAAAGGACTCCTACCTCACCCTGCCCTATATCGTCGCGGCCGACAAGGAGGACGAAACCCTTTTTAAAAGCGCCGCGCAGACCGCCGAAAAGCTCTTCCCGCTCGACTACGAAAAGCGGATGAAGTTCCTGAACGACGCCGCCGCCGCCCTCGCGAACATAACGAGCTACAAAAGCTACTTCCCCGCCGAGGCGCAAAAAACCTACGAAAAAATCAAGGCCGACTGCCTCTCGCAAAACCCGGAAGACTACCGGAAGGCCGCCAAAGACTTCGAGGCGAAAATCCAGGCCGTCATAGAGCTCGACGCAATCCCCTTCCCCGAAATGGTTGACGACGCCCTTAAAAGCGCGCTCAAAGGCGCGGCCGCCAGAAAATTCCCGAACGACTACGCGAAGCAAAAGGAATACCTCTCCGCCTGGAGCGACCGCTTCGTGAATTTCTCCATCTACGAAAGCGAGCGCCAGGCGCAGGAAAAGCAAAACGCAAAGGGCGGCGGCAATATTTCCGCCAAAATAAACGACGCCTTCGCCAAGCTGAAGAACCAAATTTTAAAGGTAAAATCCGAGAGCGAAACCCTCGGCTACTGCATTGCAATACAAAACAAGCCCTTCGTAATATTCCCGTCGT
>JAGBOM010000291.1 GCA_017633865.1 Opitutales bacterium | reverse complement strand
CTTTCCGCAAGCTTTTTGAGAGCGGCCTCGGAAACGTCCACAAGCAGCGCCGCGCTTCCGCGCTCCATAAATTTGCGGGCGAGCGCGCCTCCGATTGCGCCCGCCGCCCCCGTAATAACAACCGCTCCGATATTCATAAGCGCATATAAAAATCCGTTTTGAAAAAAAGTCAAACGGCTATTTTTTTGCAAATTTAAACTTGTAAAAAGCGCGGCGAAGCAAAATTCTATTGGCATGACAATTCTCCACCGACTTCTGCTTGCCTCAACAGTTCTTCTCGCCTTCGGCTGCTCCCCCAAAATAAATCCGATTGCCGGCATAAAAAACACCTCGTGGGAGCCCATGTACGTCGCGAACACCAAGGGCTTGAAAATCCCCTCCGACGCTAAAAGGCCCGCGCGCCTGAACTTCGACAAAAACCTGAACATTACGGGCTTTGACGGCGTTAATGAATTTTCGGCAAGCTGCGCGCTAAAGCGCAAGCCCATAAGGCGCAGCGAATGCAAAATATGCGTTTCGGAAATCGCCTGCTCAAAAGCGTCCGAAGATTTTGCCGACTACGAAAAAGTCTTTTTGGACGACATAAAAAACGCGGACGCCATCCGCCTTTCCGCCAACAAGCTCGAATTTTTAAAAGGCCGAAAACTGTTAATAGAATTTAAAAGAGTCCCGCACGAGCTTAAAAGAAAGTAATTTTTTCGGCAAAAAAATTTTTCCCCCTCAAAGCCGCAAGCGGCGGCGTCTAACTGCGGGAAAGCTCAAAAAAAATCCGCATTTTAAAACGCGGATTTTTTGTTTTGATTTTTGCGGATTCTTTCGGCGGGCGCGCCGCGCATGCTATCTGGGTTTTGGGTTGTGGGAAGGCCTCGAGGGGAATGCGGCGGTATTTGCCCGCGGGGGCGGGGCTTGCCTAACCCGCGCAGGATTGCTTTTCGGCAAAGGCGCGGACGAACTTGACGACGGCGACACCACCCTTACCTTAGTTCTGCCGTTTGCCGACGTGAAAGAGCCGGAGCTTTGAGAAACGCGCGGCGCGGACTTTTGCGCGGGCGCGGACTTCGGAACGGGGGCTGCGGGCGCGGGCGCAGGCTTGGGCGCAGGCGCAGGCTTTGGTGCGGGCGCAGGTTTTGGTGCGGGCTTCGGTTTGGGATTCGGCGGGTGCGGATGCGGGCGCGGGCGCGGGCGAACCGCGTTTATCACAACCACGGGGCTGCTGTAATAACCCGCCCATGCAATCGGGAACGCGCTTAGGTAATAATTCGGGTAGTAAGTTTCCTCCACGACCTCGACAGTCTCGGACGTTGTGGCTTGGGCGTCCGCCTGCGCGGCGTTGTTGCCGGCCTGGGCGTCGGCCGCCAATTTTTGAAGCTCGGCGGCAATCGGGAACGCCCTCGGCACAAACAGGCTTTGCTTTTCTTCAAACGTCGAAAAGAAGTACGACGTGCCCACCGAATAGACCTTGCCGTTCAGCCACGCGTTTATGTTTGCCTTGGCGTCGAAAGACGAGCCAAGCTCGCGGTACGAGGCTGTGTCTTCAAGCGCGTAAAGCCCCATGAGAGCGTAGCATTTGCCCTCGACGTTGGAGGCGGATTTGTAAATGTCGCGCAGGGTTTTTATAGCGCTTTTTTTGTCGTGGGCGCGGACGATTGAGGCTATGGCGAATGTCTGCTCGCTGACTTCGTCGGCATACCCGATAAACACTCCCGTAACGAGGTTTGTTTTTGAAAGTATAGCCGAGGCCTGCTCAAGCGTCATCGCGGGCGAATCCGCAAGTTTTGCCGAAACCGAAATGGCGGAAACCTCCGAAGAGGCCGCGTCCGCGGTTTGGTTCGCCTCCGAACTTTTTGCGCCCTCCTCGGCGTAGGCCGCCGCGCAAGCCGCAAACAAAGCCGCAAAAATATGCCTTAACATTTTCATAATTCGTCCTCCTTTTTATAGATTTATATGCGCGCGGATTTTTTTAAACAAGCAAAAACTCATTTACCGGTATAACGGTTTTTTTGCGGGAATGTTTCAATAAAAAAACAAAAAAGGCGGATTCTCTTAAGGAATCCGCCGTTTGTGCGCGAAAAAGCCGCCCCGTTTATTTTGAATTGTAGCGGTTGTAGGCGCTTACAAGAGCCTTGAGCCCCGCGTTTTCGATGTTGGAGTCCACCCCCACGCCCCAAGTGGTTCGGGAGGTTTCGGGGTCTATCAGGCAGATGTAGGCGGCCGAGTCGCTCGCCGAGCCGCTTCCGATTGCGTGCGAGCGGTAGTCGGAAAGCTTGAAGTTTTTGAGCCCCGCGGCCTCGAGCGCGTTTACGAACGCGTTTATCGGGCCGTTGCCGAATGCGGAAATGGACCTGTCCTCGCCGTTGATTTTTATTTTCGCCGAGATGCCGATTTTTTCGGGCGTTTCCTGGCTCGAAACCTTGTACTCGACAAGATTTAGGATTTCGGAGCGGTTTACGAATTCGCGCTTAAAAATGTCCAAAATTTCGCCCGGCATAAGCTCCTTGCCGAGCTTGTCGGCGGCGGAGTTTACAAAATTGCCGACTTCGGGGTGCATAGACTTCGGCAGGTCGAACCCGAATTCCGTTTCCAAAATGTAGGCTACGCCCCCCTTGCCGCTTTGCGAATTTATGCGTATGATGGCCTCGTAGTTTCTGCCGATGTCCTCGGGGTCTATCAAGAGGTAGGGGACTTCCCAAGAGCCCTCGGCGTGCTCGCGGCGGCGCAAGTCCATGCCCTTTTTTATGGCGTCTTGGTGCGAGCCGCTAAATGCCGTAAAGACGAGGTCGCCTGCGTAGGGGTGGCGCGGCGGAACCTCCATGCGCGTGCATCTCTCGTAAACCGAGCGTATTTCGGGCAGCCTCGAAAAATCCAGCTTTGGGTCTACGCCCTGCGCCATCATGTTTAGCGCGACTGTTACGATGTCCAAATTTCCGGTGCGCTCCCCGTTGCCGAAAAGCGTGCCCTCCACCCTGTCCGCCCCCGCCAGTATTCCAAGCTCGGTGGCCGCGACTCCCGTGCCGCGGTCGTTATGCGTGTGCAGCGATATCAAAACCTTTTCGCGCTCCGAAACGTG
>JAGBOM010000290.1 GCA_017633865.1 Opitutales bacterium | reverse complement strand
TACTTCAACCCTTCCAGCATTTTTTTAAGTTGCGCGAGCGTTACGCGGCCGTAAACCTTGTCGTCAATAACGACCGCCGGAGCCAAGGCGCACGCGCCGAGGCACGCCACGCGCTCGAGGCTTATCAGGCCGTCGGGGGTCGTCTGCCCCTCTTTTATGCCGAGCCGCTCCTCAAGGGCGGCAAGCAGATTGCCGGAGCCTCTCACATGGCAGGCCGTTCCCTTGCAAACCCTTATGATATGCTTGCCGGGCTTTTCAAATTTGAATTGCGCGTAGAAGCTGCATACGGAAAAGATGTCGCTTCTTGAAATCGAAAAGTATTCGGAGAGCTCCGAAACCGCGTCTTCGGAGATGTACCCCTCTTTTTCCTGCACGTCCTGCAAGGCGGGAACGAGATTTTCGCGCTTGGGTTCGTACGCGGAAAAATCCCGTTTTTTTGGATTCTTAATTTCGTTCATATCGTTAGTATATATAAAATTGCGAGATATTCTCGTATATGCGTTTAATTTTTGCAACAATTTTTGAAAATTTTTTCAAAAAAAATCTCAATCTATATCGATTGAGAAAAACCCGGGCGCGGCGCGGAAACTTTTTGCGGCTTTGCCTATTAACGGAATAGGCGCGAGGGCGTTTGCGCTCGAAATCTATCTACATTTCCGCCCTCGCCCACAGCGAAAGCGGGACGGGGTTTTCGGCGTTCGGCAAGGCGAGCTCGCCGCAGCGAATCTTCATTTTCGGGAAGTAGCTTTTAAGCATATTCGCCGCCATGATTGACGAGGCCTCTATCGAATAAAGCGTCATCAAAACGAAAAGCGGATTGGTCGAAATTATAAGAGAGCAGGCCTCCAACAGCTCGGGCAGCATTCTTTCGAGCTTCCAAAGCTCGTTTTTGGGCCCCCTTCCGAAAGACGGGGGGTCGAGCAAAATGGCGTCGTACTTCGCGCCCCTGCGAGCCTCGCGGCGGACGAATTTGAGGGCGTCGTCCACAATCCAGCGCACGGGCCTGTTTTCGAGGCCGCTTAGACGCTGGTTTTTCCGCGCCCATTCGACCGATGGCTTAGAGGCGTCCACATGCGTCGCCGAATACCCCGAGGCGGCCGCGGCAAGCGTAGCCGCCCCCGTGTAGCCGAAAAGGTTTAAGAGCCTTGCCCCCTTGCGCTCCGAGCCTCTTTTCATGATGTATTCCCAATGCGGGGACTGCTCCGGAAAAACGCCCAAATGCTTCGAGCCCTCCATAAATTTAGAGGCGAATTTTATGCCCTTAAAATCGAGGACAGGCGGGAGAACCTGCTTATTGAAAAACTGCCAGCGCGCGGTTTTCTTGTCGTCGTCAAAATATCGGGCGTCGGCGCTGTCCCAGAGAGCGGGGTTTGATTTGCGCCACCATGCCTTGGGCTCGCTGCGGATTACCATGACGCCGCCGAAGCGCTCGAGCTTGAGCTTGTCGCCGCTGTCCAAAAGCTCGTATTCGCCCCAATCGGTAAACAAAACCTCGATATTCATTTTTTTAATATGGCAAACGGGGCTCGGCTTTTGCAATTAAAAAAATTTTCCGCCGCGCTACCTTGAAGCGCTTAAAACCCTGAAGCATTCGCCCATGTGCGCGGGGCTTAAGAGCTCGCCAAGCGCGCGTTTTTCAGGCGAAAGAGCGTCGCGGCTCTCCAAAATTTCCCGAATTTTATTAGGGGCGGATTTTACGAAAAAAGCCCCCTGCGGCGCGAACCCGATTTCGGAAAATCCGCTCTCATGCAAAATATCCAAATAAGGCTCTATCGGGGGCGAAAAGGTGATGTCGCAATTTGCGGGCATCGAAAAAATATCGCTTGAGGCGAAGTGGCTTTTGTACGCCCTGCCGCTTGGAGAGCGCATATCCATAAGCTCCGCCGCGCTTCTATAATAGTCCAAAAAAATCAGCGTTCCGCGCCAGGGCATGTCCGCGATTTTTTTAAGCAGGTTCAGGCTGTCGAAGGAAAAATCGACGGCAAAATTTTCGGGGGCTTCGGGAAAATATTTTTTCAGCGCTTCGGCCTCGAATTTTTCCGCGGGGAGCTCGAAAATTTCGGGGCGCGGCGGATTTTTGGAGAAGTCAAGATATGTCTTAAAGACTTTCCCGCGCCTAAAAACAAACCTGTCGAACGGGCGCGAGTCCAAGAGCTCGTTGGAGAACAAAAACAGGCTCCCTTCGAGTTTCAATTCGTCTTTAACGCCGAAAGTCTGGGCGTTTTCAAACAGCCCCTTGTTCGGCTCCGCACCGATTTCGGCGACTTTAAATTCGGGCAAATCCGCGCGGTTTTTTGCTGCCAGCGTTTGCGCCGCCTCGATTAGCATTTCGGAAAAAACCTTGGGGCTCAGCGTTGACGACGTATAAAAATCGCCCCTTTTGCCCGCGCGCTCGGCGTCCTTCATATAGTAGCCGCTTTCGGGGTTGAAAAGGCAATACTCCACAAATTCCGCGACGCTTAAAGGCGGCATTTGCGACAGTTTTTTCAAGGCGTTTTCCATAATTTAATGCTTTTGCTCGGCGGGGGTTCGCGCATTTTTTTAAGCGAAAGCGCGGAAGGTTTAAGCGCAAAAAAAGCGGGCGCGCCGCGCCCGCATATAAAAAATCTTTTCTACTTACGCAATCGCGGCAATCGCCTCGGCGGCGATTTTCGTAATTTCGTCAAACTTGTGCGCCTTGATTAGGTCGGGCTTGGCGAGCCACGAGCCGCCTACCGCCGCAATCAGCTTGTCGGAAAGGATTTCCTTTACGTTGGCGCAGGTTATGCCGCCGAGCGGTATAAACTTTACGCCGAGGTGCTTGTAGGGCGCGGCCATCGCGTTTAGGTGCTTAAGCCCGCCAGTCGTGCCCGCGGGGAAGAATTTTAGAAGAGTGCAGTCGAACTCGAGAGCGGTTTCGATTTCGGAAGGGGTCATAATGCCGGGGCCGAAGAACAAGCCCTCGTCGCGCGCGGCCTGGAGGACTCTGGGGTTTATGCCGGGGCTCACGGCAAAGTCCGCGCCCGCCTTGACGACTTCCCGAACCTGCTCCGGCTTCAAAACTGTGCCGGCCGCGATGAGCATTCCCTCGACCTCGCCGCGGATTCTTTTTATGGCCTCGAGCGCGGCGGGCGTGCGCAGGGTTAGCTCTATGGCGCTTACGCCGCCAGCCCTGAGCGCGTTTGCGAGCGGGACTGCGTCAG
>JAGBOM010000038.1 GCA_017633865.1 Opitutales bacterium | reverse complement strand
CGCGCGAGGGCTCGTTTTTTTCGCCCCTAAACGGCGCGGGCGAGAGGTAGGGGCAGTCGGTTTCAAACATGATTTTTGAAAGCCCCTGCGCGAGCATGGCCCCGCGCATTTCGCCCGCGTTTTTAAAAGTTATTATTCCCGTAAAGGAGGCGCGGCCCCCGCGCTCGTTTATTTGCATGACTTCCTTCGCGCCGCCGCCGAAGCAGTGGAACACCGCCTTCGACCAGTCGAAGCCCGAGCGGTCGATGGCGTCTATAGACTCTTTTACGGCGCATCTTGCGTGCACGCATATAGGAAGGCCTTTAGCCTTCGCGAAGTGTATTTGCGCCTCGAAGAATTCGCGCTGTCTTGATTTCGCCCTTTCGATTTCCTCGGGCGAGCCCTCCATTCTGTAAAAGTCGAGGCCGATTTCCCCGACCGAAACGGGGGGATTCGGGAGCTTTAGGTAGGCGTCCATCTCGTCTAAAACGGACAGCGGGAAGCTTTCGAGCTCCGTGGGGTGCAGGCCTATTTGCCAGAGCACGCTTGCGGGGTTTTCGCCCGCGATTTTTGGGTAGAGGTCCCAGTCGGGGCGGCGGGCGGAGCACGCTATTATTTTTGTGACGCCGGCGTCCTTCGCCCGAAGAAGCGCCCCGCGCAAATCTTCGGGGCTTGCGAAAGCGTCAAGGTGGGCGTGGGTGTCTGTAAATTCCATGGCGAAGTTTTCGGGATTTTTTGCGCTTTTTATAATTGGACGCTTAGGCTTTTTTAACAACAAAAAAACGCCCGCCGAAGAATTTTATTAGGCCTGCCGGCCCCGCTTTTTTATTTTTGCGCCTGCTGCTCTTGGCGGACTCTCGAAAGCATCGCGCCGTAGTTTGACAGCCCTGCGGCTATGCTTTGCGCTATGCTTTCGCGGTAGTTTGGCGTGGCAAGCTTCGCGGATTCGGATGGGTTCGAGATAAAGCCGCATTCGACCAAAATCGCGGGGGCTTTCGAAGTTTGCAGAACCGCGAATCTGGCGCGCTTCACGCCCCTGTCGAGCGCGTTTGTGCCGTCTTTAAGCGACTTTTGCACGTAGTAGGCGGCGAGGACGTTCCACGGGTCGGAGTCGTTGCCGGTGAGTTTGCGGGCGTCGGAGGGCCTGAATGCGGCGGAGCTTGTTGAGGGCAGCCCCGCGGGCGAAAGCGCGAAGGTTTCAACCCCCGACGGGGCGGACGAAACCGCCGAATTTATATGCACGCTTACAAACAAGTCCGCGCCGTTTGCGTTCGCGAAGGCGGGGCGCGTGGGAAGCTCGAGGAAGACGTCTCGGTTTCGGGTAAGGGCCACTTGGTAGCCTTTCGCCCTCAGGATTTTCGCGAGCCTTGCGGAGATGTCGAGCGTAAGGAATTTTTCGTACAGGTTTTTATTTGTGGCGCCCTTGTCTTTGCCGCCGTGGCCGGGGTCTATTACTATTCGTTTTAAGGCGGGCGGGTTTTTTATTTTTTGCGGGTAGAGAATGGGCGTCAGCGTTTTTTCTATGTCGAGAGTCGGGATATAGAGCATGCTTTTGCTCTCGATAACGGGCGCGCCGAGCCATATTTTGCGCCCGTTTATATACATGTCCCGGCGGTGGATTTCAAAATTTAGCGATACCGATTTGCCGTAGACCCGCTGTTTTTTTTTGAATTCGAGCGTCTG
>JAGBOM010000289.1 GCA_017633865.1 Opitutales bacterium | reverse complement strand
CCTTGCCCATGTCTCCCGGAGGGTTGATGTAAATGGTCGGGGTGCCGGGCAGGTTTTCGTACCTATAGAAGCGGCAGGGAGCGCCGTCGGTGCCCTTCGGGCAGAAGAGAGTCGGGCCGGAATGGTCCATGCCCAAGGCCCACTGGACGATGTCGAAGTGGTGCGCGCCCCAGTCGCCCTCCTTGCGGGCTCCGTATTCCCAGAATCTGCGCCAGCCGCCGCCGTAGTCGCCCTTTACGCGCTCGGGGTGGTACGGGCGCCAGGGAGTCGGGCCGAGCCACAAATCGTAATTTTCCTTCGGGAAGGATTCCGGGAAGGGGGTTTCGGGGAGCTCAAGCGGCGGCGGAAAGTTGCCGATGCTTATATAAATCTCCTTGATTTTGCCGAGGGCGCCGTTGCGAACCAAGTCGGCGGCCTTGCGGAACGCGAATTCGCTGCGCTGCTGCGAGCCCGTCTGGAAGCGCACGTTGGCGCGCTTTGCCGCGTCGGCCAAAATTCTGCCCTCGCGGACAGTCAAAGTAAGGGGCTTTTCGCAATATACGTGCTTGCCCCTCAAGATGGCGTAAAGGGAGATGCCGACGTGCCAGTGGTCGGGAGTTACTACGAAAGCCGCGTCGATGTCGTCGCGGTCGAGACATTCCTGATAGTGGATTGTCTTCTGCAAAGAATTCGCGATGCCGCGATCCTTGTTAATCTTTTCGACCTCGCCATAAACCTTGTCGAGAACGTCGTTTTTGACGTCGCAAACGGCCAAGATTTGAGTGTCGGGACGGCGCGCCATATCGCCCCTGTGCCCGCCTGACTGGCAGCCATGGCCGATAAACGCGATGTTAATTCTGTTGCTTGGCGCAACAGTGCCCGCCTTGCCGAGAGCGCTTGACGGAATCAGCGTGGGCATAAAAACGCCCGCCGCGGCCGCCGAAAGCGACTTGGCTATGAAGTTTCTTCTTGTTATTTTTTCCATAAGATTATTCCCCATTTCTTTTTGCGCGATATAAAAGCCGCGCTTTCGCGCGCTTAATATACATCGCAAAACATATTTAAGAGTTAACAAAATTTAAAATGACGCCGAAAAAAATAAAAGTCAATCCCTTTTTCACCCCCCCAAGGGCGGAGCCCTTGACCCTCGGAAGCTCCGCTTCCTCTCTGTTATACTTCGGCGCGGAGCCCCGCGCCTCTTGCCAAAAGCCGCATTAAACTTCGTTTAATAGCTCCTTCAGATAAAATCCGAATAAAAAATAGTCTAATTAAAAAAGAAAAAAATTAAAACGCAGTAAGTTGGTTTATTAAAAAAAAGACCAAAATTATAAACCGCTGTGAGTTCGTTGGTTTAGGCGCATTGATTTTGGATGCAGAAGCAGGCGCAAGAAAAAACCGCGATAGGCGCATACTATGTATGTAACTATCGCGGTTTTTTTGAAGCAACGAACTTCTGCGCCAAAAGCAATCGCCTAAAAAAGCAGGCGCCTTAAAGGGGGTCAGGCGACCTGCGGCACACACCCCCTCTCGCTACCGTTGCTTCCTTCCAGACCTGGCGGGGTTCGCGGAAGGCAATGTTGCACAGGGCCCAACCTTGCATAATATAAGCGCAAAATTTCCCGCCCCCTGCAAGCAAAAAATTTTTCCGCCGCCCTCCCCCGCCCCGCACCCCGTCATCGCGGGCGACACGGCTCAAAACGCCCAAAGCGAATTTTGGCGTCGGCAAAAAATCTTAATATTTTTCTTTCGCGTCCGATTTTCTTAAAGAAAAGGGGGATTTTTTCAAGAAAGGTTTTTTATGGTAAAGACGGAGGTTATTATTCCGCTCGGGCGCAAGTGCAGAATGTGCAAGGAGGAAATCGTTGCCGTTATTTGCAAGGACGAGGACGGATATTTTGTATGCGAGCGTTGCGGTTGCGAGAACAAGGGCTTTTTGCCCCGCGTGAAAAACTGCGACCTGCCCGAGTACAAGAAGGAGCTGAAAGCAAGAATCGCCGCGAATTTAAGGCTTTTAAACGAGCTTAACAAATACCAATACCGCGATTAGCCGAAAATTTTTTTGTTAAAAAAAAAAGACGCGCAATTTTTTATGCGCGCCCATTTTTTGAAGAAGAATTCTTCCGCCTTTACAACAAAAAGCTACGCCAGCCGCTCCGCTATTGTTTGGGCGAGAGCGCTCAAACGAGCGAAGTCTTCGGCTGTGGGCTTTCCCTTTGCGACGACGTCGCCAATCAGCTCGGGCTTTGAGGTTGCGAGCATGTCCGTTATGCGCTTTACAAGCATTCCGCCCCAGCCGAGCGAGCCGATTACCGCAAAATATTTCGCTTTCGGCTTTAGCAGGTTTGTAAGGTACACTATGTTTGCCATCGCGGGGTGCGGGAATGCGAGAACTACGGACGAGGCGTAAACTATCGCGCCCGCGTCGACGATTGCCTTTAGGTATTCGCCCAAATCCCCGTTTACGACGTCAACCATGACGGTTGAAACGCCCCTTTCGGAGAGCTTTTCGGAAAGGTATTCCGCCATTTTGACGGAGTTGCCGTACATCGATACATACGGGATTGCGGCGAGCTTTTTGCACGAATCGGCCGTCCAAGCCTCGTAGGCGCGGAGGATAAATTCGGGATTGTCGTACGCGGAGCCGTGGCTCGGGCAAATTACAAGCGGATCGATTTCGCGGACGAGCTTAATATACTTCGCGCAATGGGCGCGGTAGGGCATCATGATTTCCGCGTAATAGGTTTTCGCGGCGGCGAGAGTGCTTTCGTCTTCGGGGGCGAAGCAGGCGTCGAGGGTGGAGTGCGCGCCGAGGAAGTCGCAAGTAAAAAGCACGCGGGTTTCGGGGACGAACGTGAACATGGTGTCCGGCCAGTGCACCCACGGAGCCATGTAAAACTTGAGGGTTTTGCCGCCCAAGTCGTAAGAGCTCGACTCGTCGACGGTTTCGACGCGGCTTTCGTCGAGGCTCATGGCGTCCAAAATAAGGCCGCGGCACTTGGCGTTTGTAAGAAGCTTCGCGTTCGGGTAGCGGCGCATAATTTCGGGCAGAAGCCCCGAGTGGTCCTGCTCGCCGTGGTTTGCCACGATGTAGTCGAGGCGCTCAAGCCCCTCGATTTGCCTAAAAAACTCCGAGGCGGTTTGCGGGTACGAGGCGTCTATAAGCGCGGTTTTCTCGGTTCCCCTAACTATGTAGGAGTTGTAGCTTGTGCCGGTCTTAAGCGGGACAAGCTCGTCGAAATACTTGCGCTCGGAGTGGTTTACCTTGCAAAGGGATATGCCGTCTGCGATTTGGAACATCGGGCTATTCCTCTGCTTCCTCAAAATCGTCTTTGCCGACGCCGCAGACGGGGCAGACCCAGTCTTCGGGCAGGTCTTCAAAAGCGGTGCCGGCGGGTATGCCGGAGTCGGGGTCGCCTTGTTCGGGGTCGTAAACGTAGCCGCAGGGAATGCACTTGTATTTTTTCATATATGTATGCCTTTTTTTTTAACGTTCTTTTTTTATAGCAATTATTTTCGGAATATAAAAGTTTTTTCGACACGGTTTGAAAAAAAATAAACGCCCGAAGGAATAATTTACTTGAAAAAGCGGAGGCGCGCCCCACTCTTTTAAGCCATGTTTATAGACGAAGCAGAAATAACGCTGAAAGCCGGCGACGGCGGCGACGGCTCGGCAAGCTTTAGGCGCGAAAAATTCATACCTTTCGGGGGCCCCGACGGCGGCGACGGCGGCGTGGGCGGCAGCATTTACGCCCTCGGTGACGAAAACATGGCCGACCTTGAAAAATACCGCTTCACCCCCTTTTACCAGGCGAAAAACGGCGGCAACGGGCACGGCCGCAACAAAACCGGCGCAAACGGCGAAGACGTCGACATCCACCTGCCCCTCGGCACAATAATAATAAACACGCTTACAGGCGCCCCGACCGCCGAGGTCTTGAAGCACGGCGAGCGCATTTTGATTTTAAAAGGCGGCGCGGGCGGCATAGGCAACACGCACTTTAAAAGCTCCACAAACCGCGCCCCCCGCCAATTTACGGAGGGCGAAGAGGGCGAGTCGGGAAATTTCAAGCTCGTTTTAAAGACTATTGCCGACGCGGGTCTTGTGGGCTTCCCGAACGCGGGCAAGTCGTCGCTTATGAATTTGACGACTTTCGGCAGGCCGAAGATTGGCGCGTACCCCTTTACGACGCTGCAAGTGAACGTGGGCGTAATCGAGTATCCCGAAACTTACGACCGCCTCGTGCTTGCGGACATTCCCGGGCTTATAGAGGGGGCTTCGCAAAACAGGGGCTTGGGGCACAAATTCCTGCGCCACATAGAAAGGTGCAAGCTGCTCGTATTTATGATAGACATGGCCGGCGAAGACGGCCGCAAGCCCGACGAGGACTACAAAACCCTTTTAAGCGAGCTTAACCTCTATAACGAAGATCTTCTCAAAAAGCCCGCAATCGTCGCCGCAAACAAGATGGACGAGCCCGCCGCCGCGGAAAACCTTAAAGCGTTTAAAAAGAAATTTCCGAATGTGGAAATCATCCCGATTTCATGCCTTTCCGAGGAGGGGATTGGCGAGCTGAAATCCGAAATCTACAAAAAGTGCAAAGCCCATGTTAAGCGGGCGGAAAACGGCCTCGGGTTTTAGCCCGATTTTGCGGGTTTTAGGCGCGCCGATATGCGCGTCTTTTTTTTTAGAACCTTGACTTTGCCGTAAAATTCAAAAATATTTTGCCCCATGAACAAGGAAGAATTTAAAAAGGCTTTTGAAGCGAAGCGCGCCCTTGTCGAGGACGCGATAGAAAAATACCTGCCCGCCGAATCCGCGCGCCCGTCAATCATACACCGGGCGATGCGCTACTCGATGAAGGTGGGCGGCAAGAGGCTGCGCCCGATACTGCTGTTGTCGGCCTACGAGCTTCTGCCCTCGTCAATCGACCCCCTCCCCGCGTGCGTCGCCATCGAAAGCATGCACACCT
>JAGBOM010000288.1 GCA_017633865.1 Opitutales bacterium | reverse complement strand
GGTTCGGAGACAAAGATTCGTGCGGCTCAAATATTTTCTTTCCTGAAAGTCCCGAAGGCAGATTACCGGGATTCATAATAACAACTCTGTCTGTAAAAACCATTACATGGACACTTCCATCGCTTGCGTAATTTCGGTGCGCCACAGCATTGGCAATAGCCTCGAATATGACACTTCGGGGGATTTCGTATTCAAAAGGGAGAACCCCTCTTTTTTCCCTCGATCCAATTCCGCTTCCGAGTTTCGACAAAACGAAATCAACCGACTTGTCTATCATCTCGAAAAGAGTCCCATCAAAATACTTAGTATCCAGAAAAGGTTTTTCTATTTCAGTTCCCCTTAAATGTAAACACTTCACGCAAGATGTCGTAAATTTGCGCTGAGGATTTTTTCCGAACAACAGCACCGCAGAATTCGTTATTTTCCCCTCAGAAAAAAGCCCCATATGTGTAAGAATATTTTTCGCCGACTCGGTCGGATTCAATTTAAAACCACGTCTTTCTCCAGCATCTCTTGCAAAACTACGGATTTTTCCCAAGTCCAAATCATTCCAAGAAACGTCTCTTGCAATCCTCATGGAAAAAGGAAGAGTGCTTATAAGTCCATCCTCTCTAAGAAGCTCAAGAAGGCTTTCGTAAACCAAAGTTTTTAAATTTTCTAAATCTAAAAACTTCTTTCTTACGAATTGCGATTCTATTATCTTCAAAAATTCATTCTCTTTTTCTGCCCGATTTTTTGATTCTTTTACAAAAACCAATATTTTTTTGCCTCTCTTTAGGGCATGTTCGTATTCCCTTTGCGTAGGAGAAATACCGTCTATATCCGAGCTTCCGTATTCGTTGCCAATCAGACAAAGATAAATTCCGCTTTTGTCGAGCTCAGACAGGTATACTTCATCTGACCGCTTTGAGCGCGCCGCCCCTGACTCAAAGAGATATACAGAGAAAAAATCTCTAAGCAAGGGATCGCTTTCGATGTAACTGCGAAGGGATTTACGTTCTTGCTCAAACTCCTTTTGTACGCTGCTTATGAAAATTCTGCCATCCATAATACTGCACGACATCATTACAAAATCATGCGTTCTCATCAAGCTATATTTCAGTGTTTTTCCGTTTGCCGGGCTGGCAAAAACGATTTTTTGACAACGCCCGCTATTTCAAATGGGCAGATTGAAATTGTTGGATTTGTTTTCGGGAATCGGGGGCTTTACCATTGCCGCCGAGCGCGCGGGAATTGAAACAGTCGCTTTCTGCGAAATCGACAAATTTCCGCAGTCTGTTCTTAGATTCCGATATCCCGATATTCCAATAATCGGCGACGCAAGAAACCTTACTAAGCAAACATTGAAATCCGCAACAGGATTGGACTATGTGGACATAATTTGCGGGGGAAGCCCGTGCCAGGATTTGTCGGTCGCGGGCAAACGCGCGGGATTAAAAGGGAAAGAAAGCGGGCTGTTTTATGAATACGCAAGAATTGTTAACGAGCTTAAACCTAAGTATGTCGTCTGGGAAAACGTGCCCGGCGCGCTATCGTCGGACGGGGGAAAAGATTTTGAAACCGTGCTTCGCTCCTTTACGGGGCATTCCGGAATCAAATTCGCGCGTTGGGGAAACGCCGGATACGTCGAAGGCAAGGACGGCTTCTATAACGCCGCCTATAGGGTTCTCGATTCGAGGTTTTTCGGAGTCCCGCAGCGGCGCAGAAGAATCTTTCTTGTCGCAAGTCTTGGAGACGAAAGCTGCGCCGAAATACTATTTGAGCAGGCGGGCGTGCGAGGGGATTGTGCGCAGGGCGAAAAACAGGAACAAAACGTTGCCGCCTTTGCTGAAAGCGGCTTTGGAGAATACGTTGAAAGCCGTGTAAGCAGAACGCTTACAAAGTCGTCCGGAGCGTGCAGCGGAGGGAGCGAAACTCTGGTTCTAACTGAAAATTCGGGGGACCCGCAGGTTTGTTCACCGACGATTGCGGCTTCGATGTCGCATATCTACAATAAACAAACTCCGATACTCTTTGAAAACCACGCCCAAGACTCCCGCTACTCGGAAAGGGAGACATCCCCCGCAATCTCGGCGCGCTGCGGGACGGGCGGCAACAATCTGCCGCTTGTCGTAAAGCAGCACAATTATGGGGAAATTTCCGTATCGGAAGTTTCGCCGACGCTCAATTCGCAGCCGGGAGCCGGCAGAATCCCCATGGCGGTTTCAATAGCCGAAAACATAATAAACCGCCAAGACCATAACGGCGGCAACGGAATCGGAGCGGCCGAGGAAAACTGCTACACATTAAACGCCACCGGAGTCCACGCCGTCGCCGCAAGAAGCCAAATTCGCCGCCTTACGCCGCTTGAATGCGAGCGCTTGCAGGGATTCCCCGACAACTGGACTCTCTCGCCCGACGCCCGCGACACGAACCGCTACAAGGCCTGCGGGAATGCGATTACCGTAAACGTCGCCGAATGGATATTCAAAAGGCTCGCAAAATGCGCAGGCGCGGACTGACCTCTTTAATAGCCCCCTCATGGAAATTGCCCGAAAGAATTCCCCCGTGGAAGTGGTGCGAGGAAAACGTAAAAACCATCCCCTACTCGCCCATTCCCGGGCATTTCAAGTCGGCAAATTCCCCGTGGGTCCGGGAAGTCATGGAGGCTATGGCAAATCCCGACATTCGGCTTGTTTCGATCATAGCCCCCGTCCAATCAAGCAAAACTATCAG
>JAGBOM010000287.1 GCA_017633865.1 Opitutales bacterium | reverse complement strand
GCAGGGTGGGCGGAAGAAAGCCGTTTAGCATGGACACAAGCTGGACTGTGGCCTCCAAAATGCCGGTCGCGCCCATGCAGTGGCCGTTGTAGGATTTCGACGAGGTAATCGGGATTTTTTTGCCGTTTAAAAATTTGAGCACGCCTTTGGCTTCGGCCTTGTCGTTTGCGAGGGTTCCCGAAGCGTGGGCGTTGATGCAGGCGATTTTTTCAAGCGGGATTTGGGCGTAGTCGAGCGCGGCCTGAAGCGTACGGAAAACGCCGTCGCCACGGGGGTCGGGCTGGGTTGGGTGGAAGGCGTCGGAGCTTGTCGAGTGCGCGGCGATTTTCCCGTAGACTTTCGCGCCGCGCGCCTTTGCGGCAAGGGAATTTTCCAAAACCCAAAACGCCGCGCCCTCGCCGATGTTAAGCCCGGTGGGCGTTGAAAACGGGGCGGTCTTCTCCTCCGAGACGACCTTGATCGCGGAAAACCCCGCGAAGTTTACGAGCGAGAGGGCGTCCGCGCCCCCCGCCAAAACGGCTTCGTACTCGCCGCTTTCTATGAGCGTTTGGGCGAACCCCAAAGCCGCCGTCGAGCCCGAGCAGGCGGTGTTTATCAGATAGATTTCGCCCCCCAAGCCGAGAGCGCGGGCGAGGGCCTTTGTGGCGGCGTAAAGCTCGCTTTCGAGGGAGCTTTGGGCGGTGAATGGCTCGGAATGGTCGCCGAACAAATTGCGGTATTCTATCTGCTGCGAGTTCGTTCCCGCGTTGCAGGTCGCGGCGACTATCGCTATGTTTTTGCCCGCGGATTTTTTCAGCCCGGCGTCCCTTAGCGCGCGGCGGGAGGCCGAGATTGCAAGGCGCAGGTAGGGGTCGCGAAATTCGGACATCTCCGCCTCCGAGAGCTCTTGCGAGTAGTCGAAGTCGAACTCTGCGCACAGCTTCGACAAAAACGGCGACGTGTCGATTTTTGTGGCGCGGCGTATGCCGTCGCGCTTTTGGAGAATGTTTTCGAGAATTTGGGGAATCTCGCAGCCTATCGGCGAAATTGCGCCGATTCCCGTGATGAATGTTTGTATGGCGTCGTTTGCGGGCATTTTTATTTAAAGCGCGTTTAGGAGGGTTAATTCGAGGGCGTATCTTTCGCCGTAGATTTTTATTTTTTGCGGGGCGTATTTGCCGCCGATTTTTTTTAAATCGCAAAATTCGATTTTGTAGCCGCCCGGGTTTTGTATGAAAAACCCGCGCTCGGCGGCGCTTTTCACCTCGGCTTCGGGGGCGTTTTCAAAGGCTCGGGGCAGGACGTTTAAAATGTAGAAAGCGTCGCGCAGGGCGGATTTTGCGATTGCGGAAGCGTCCGCATTGTAGGGGCAAAGCGAGATTTCTTTAAGCGTTTTGCCGACGCTTTTAAACGTGCAGATTTCGCCCGCGGCGGAGTCTATCCTAACTGAATTTTTCAGGCCGTCCGACTTCGCGAAAATTGTGAGGGCAAGCTCCTTTTGCCCGAACCTTAAAACAGCTCTTTGCGCGTGCGCGGCGGGCATTGCGAACTCCCCGCCGAACGCGGGAGCAAGGCTTGCGATGGAAAAAATTGCAGCCGCGGTTTTTAACGCTTTCATTTTTTTTCTATTTTTATTCCGCCGCCGAAAGAGGGGTCGAAATTCAGGAATTTTATGGAGGTTGAGTCGGAGTTTTGGAAGAGGATTTCTATAAGGCTTGGGCGCTTCAAATCTTCCGACGGGGTGATTTCAATGCGGCTTATCACGCTTTTTGCGCCGCTTGAAACGGGCTCGAGTATTATTTTTTCGCCGGAGATTTTTTCGGAATATTTGCCGCCGTACCGCCCCGAAACCACCGCGCGTATTTCCTCCAAAACAGCCCCCGCCTCTAATCCCGACGAAATCTCCCTGCCGTCCTCAAACACTCTCGTTTTGCCGTCTATAAAATACATGTCGGACGAAAAGGGCTCGCGTATTGAAAAGCGCATGTTGCCGCCGTCAACCTGCAATATTCCCTTTAAGACGTAAGTTCCGTCGAGGGCGGCGATTTTGCGCGTCTGTAAAAATTCGGAGCTGAAAGCCTTTACGGACTTCAGGTTTTGCCTGAACTGCTCCGCGTCCAAACCCGCAAAAAGGCTCGGGGCGGCGGCGAGCGCGAAAACGCAAACGGTAAAAATCGCCTTAACGGTCAGATAATTTCCGCGGGTCAGCACGTCGTCAAAAATAAAGCGCGAATACTCACGCAGCGAAAACACCGCCGCG
>JAGBOM010000286.1 GCA_017633865.1 Opitutales bacterium | reverse complement strand
TTTGACAGCCCCGAACGGCCCCGAAATTGCGATTGCCCGCAATTTGCCCTTTGCGTTTTTGGGGGTGTATAAATCTCCGACAAGAACAATCCCGTATTTGTTTGTAAATTCGACTTTCCTAACCTCGACTTTGTCTGATTTTGGAAAAGTCTTGTCCCAACTCTCATTTGCATTTGCCATAGCTGCGCCTCCTGCAATCAATAAAAACGTTGAATATCCCAATAAAAATTTTCTAAACATAAGCAAGCTCCAGTTTCTTCATTGCCTTATAAAATTTGTGAAGACAACTTCCTCTTGTTTTGGCATTCCGACCCCGGCTTTTTCGGCGGCTTCGCGGCATTTCAAATGCCACGCCATATTGCGGGCGAGAAACCTCAAGTTTTGCATGCCCTCCAAATCCTGCCTGACTTCGTCGGGAGTGTGCCCATGCACCATATTCCAATATCTGCCGGAAATTATCGGCATTTGCGTTATGCCGAAATATTTGTTCAGCTGGTCGAGGGTCGCGGTTGTTCCCGAGCGCCTGGCGCTTGCAACGGCCGCCGCGGGCTTGTGCTCAAAAGCTTTTTTGTCGCCCGTAAAATTGACGAAAAACGCCCTGTCTAAAAACGCCGCAATCCCGCCGCAGGCGGAAGCGTAATGCACGGGCGAGCCGAAAATAAAGCCGTCGAAGCCCTTTGCGTATTCGACGAAATTATTTACATCGTCGCTGTTTACAACGCATCTGCCGATCTTCGCACACGCGCCGCAGCCCCTGCACGGGGTGATTGGGCCCGTGCCGATTTGGTATATTTCGGAATCAACGCCCTCCTCTTTTAGGGTTTTTGCGATTTCTTCAAGCGCGGTGAATGTGCAGCCGTTTTTGTGCGGCGAGCCGTTGAATAGCAATACTTTCATTTTATATCTCTTGTTTATAAAATGCTGTTTTGGGCATGCCGCAAATCGGGCATTTGTAATCGGCGGGCTCTTTGTCAAAATCGCCCGCGTATTCAAAGCCGCAAACCTTGCATACAAAAACGGGCTTATTTTCCAAATTTTGTGCATCTTCTTTTGGCGCGTATTTGTCGATGATTGCCTTTGTGGCGTCGCCATGGTGTTTTTCTTGGAGGGCGAATTCGCGCACCTGCGCCCCCGCCTCCTTAAGCCCCATTTCTTCAAGCGCTTCAGCCAATTTATTTACGCTGCCCTCGCCATTGTATTCGGCTTTTGAAAGGCCGCGCACCATTTGCCAAAAGCTTTGTTCATCATAAGGGTATCTGCCGTTAAGCATTGCGTAAAAAGCGCCGTGGTTTGTTTCCTGATTGCCAAGCTCGATAAATTCTCTTGCCACATCGTCGAGGCCAAATTTTTCCTTGGCGATTTTTGCGAGCGCATAATACATTGCCCCTCCCATAGCCTCTCCCGCCGCCAATTGCGCGATTTGCTTTTCAAGCTTTGTTCCTTTTGTTTGTCCAAATATACTCATATTTTCCCTTTATTGTTTTTGAAGCTGTTCTTTTATTTTTTTCGGCAAGTCGGAGTATCTAAAACCAACCATCGCAGTTATTGATTTTTGCATCGCGATAAAGCAGACAAGCATAATCGCCGACCCAGTTAGGTATCCCCAGAATGGCAGCGCGCCATTCTTTATGAGATATGCGAATAAAATTATTGAAACCGCCGCCTGAATTTCCGCGGTCGCCAAGCCGGGAGAATAAAATTTTGCGCATTTAAAAAGCTTTACCGCAAATATATGCACAATGCCCTCAAAAAGCCCGAGAAACGCAATCGGCAGGATTGCGATTGGGTATTCATGAAAAACCAAGGGGCAGATTGTAAAGGCAAGCAGCAAAATGCTTGTGGGTATCCGGCTCGCCCTTTTCATTTCCTCGTTGATTTCAACGCCGATCATTTTTGCTATCGAGTCGGCAAAGCCGCCGGGGTATTTCATTTCCTCCCATTCGTGGAGAACGAACAGGAAAATATAAACCAGGGCAAACTTTTGAATGGCGGACAAATACCCGACAATCCCCGCAATAAGAAGAATCGACATCGAAATTGCCGTATAGATTTCCAATGCGTAAAATTTTATAAATCTTATCATTTCGCCTCCTTTTAAATATTACCGCGCCGCGCCTATGCCGCGCAGAATGCCAATCATGCCCTCCGCGGCGATGTCTTTTACAATCTTTCCGCTTTCGTTAAAATAATAGAAATTCATAACGCATACGGAAATTTTTTTGTTTGTCGGCTTAACTCCCAAAAATTCGCCGTCGTGGGTGCCTGTCAAAGTCCAGCGGACGGCGGCTTTATCTTCGTCGGCGGCCACGTCCTCCAGCTTCCATTGGACGTCCGAAAAGCCCTTGCGCATCCAATGCACGACTGATAAATAGCCCTTGCCGCCATATAGCGGCTCGGGGCTTGCGGGAGTATAAAACGGGGCTTTGTCCGAAACCAATTCTTCGGCGAGATTTTCGTCCGCCGTATTTATCATGGCTTCAAACTTCTTCATTAAGCCTTTGTTGCGCTCTATTAAATCCATAATTAAAACAATCCCGTTTTGATGTGCGGCACATAGGGGGCTTCCAAAGCTTTAATAGTGTCGTCGCTCAATTTGATGTCGAGCGCCGCGGCAGCCTCTTCAACATGCTTTTCGCTTGTAAAGCCGACAATGGGCGAAGTTATGTAAGGCTTTGAAAGCATCCAAGCAAGCGACACCTGCGCCATTGTATGGCCCAATTCTTTCGAGATTTTTTCCAGATTGTCCACAACGGCTTTGTCCTGCTTTTCAGTCGGGCCCCAAACCATTGGCGAAACGTCGTCAATGGAGTTTCTATATGTCTTCGTCCCCCAGGGGCGGGCGCACCTTCCGCCCGCAAGCGGGCTCCACGGCACGACGGCGATTTTCCTGTCCATGCAAAGCGGCATCATTTCGCGCTCCTCCTCGCGGTAAATCAAGTTGTATTGGTTTTGCATTGAAACAAACTTTGTCCAGCCGTTTCTTTCAGCGATTTGGTTTAGCCTTTCAAACTCCCACGCGAACATAACCGAAGCGCCGATATAGCGCGCCTTGCCCGATTTAACAACATCGTGCAGGGCTTCCATTATCTCCTCCATGGGAGTTTCATGGTCAAGCCTGTGGATTTGGTAAAGATCCACATAGTCAAGCCCCAGCCTTTTGAGCGAATGGTCGATTTCAGCCATGATATTTTTGCGGCTTGAGCCCGCGCCGTTCGGGCGGCCTTCGCGCATTGCAAAATGAACCTTTGTGGCTACCACGATTTCGTCGCGGTCAAGCCCGAATTCTTTAATAAGCTTGCCAGTGATTTCCTCGCTTGTTCCGAGCTGGTAGACGTTGGCGGTGTCAAAATAGTTTATGCCCAAATCTATGGCTTTTTTGAAAATCGGCTTTGCATCGCTATAGTCTTTCGCCCACGGGAAAACGCCGTTTTCCCTGCCGGGCTTGCCAAAGCTCATGCAGCCGAGGCAAATCCTTGAAACATCAACGCCTGTATTGCCCAATTTTACATATTGCATAGTGTTATCCTTTTTTTTGAGTTAAATATTTGCCGAAAATCGCCTTCAGCTGGACATCGCAAAATTTCTTCGCCCAATCCTTCGGCTCAAATTCGCAGTCGGACATGCACCAGCATGTCATCATTCCATAGAGCTGCGAAATTATTATGTGCGTCAGAAGCTCGACGGGCGCGCTTTTTTTCAGCTCCCCGCTTTCAACCGCGGAGCGCAGTATGTTTTGGAGCATTTCGCAGTCGTAGCGCCACTTTTGGGTGTCGTAGTTTTTCGGGGCGGTTGAGGGGTCTATTACGCCCTTAATCCAAGCGCGCGTCATATTGACGCCATGCCGCTCAACCTCATTTATAAATTCGCTAAAATAATACGAGAGGCGCGCGATTATGCTTTTGCCGCGCATATTTTGCATGTTTGTTTCTATGCGGGCGAAAAACGACCTGCAAACCTCAAACACAATTTCGTCCTTATGCTTGAAGTATGTGTAAAACGTGCCTTTCGCGACGCCGCAGGCGCGCGTAAGATCGTCGATTGTCATGTCGTCAAACCTGTTTTGCAAAACAAGTTCGGCGGCGGCGTCTATAATTTTCTGGCGCGTTTTAAGGGCGTTTTTTTCGCGCGTGGTCATCAAATAAAAACTGTTCGCTGCGCAATATGCAAAATATTGAACTAAAAGTCAATGACTTTTTGTTCAATATTTTCTAAAATCAAAAAAAACATCCCAAAAGATTTCGACTGAAGGGAACTTTCGCACCGTTAAAAAACTATGCTAAAAATCTCGCGAACCTACTAAAATATGGTGTTAAAAAAAGTGGTGCCAATTGCGGTGGGCGGAGTTATAGTTGCAGATTGGTTGCTGTTTTGCTACCACTTCGCTTTTTGTTGAACCCTGTTTTTCAAGAACTTGCATTTTATTCCCTGCGCCTGTTTTTGCCTTGTAAAGCAAGTCGTCCATTCAAAATCCAAGGGCGCGCTTCTTGCGTACGATTCCAGAAATCGAATCCATACGGGAAACAACCGCACATACTCTTACAATCTTTGCGGCAGAATTTTATCTGTATCCGACAGTGGAAATAGTCTTGAAAATGTAAGCTATACATACGATGCGCTTGGCAGAACGGTATCCGAGACAACAAACAGGGGCAAGCGGTATTGTGTTAAATAGGCGGTGCGGAGTTTTTTGGCAGAGAAGGTTTATTTATTGCGCAGGGTTAATGGCGGGTTTA
>JAGBOM010000285.1 GCA_017633865.1 Opitutales bacterium | reverse complement strand
GGCCCAGGCTTGAAATCAAGGCGCTTATGGGGCTTTTATTGGCGTCGCTTGAAAAGTACGAGGGCGAATTTTTGAAGAACGAAATCCGCTTCGAGACCATAGGCGACATTTCCGCCCTGCCGAAATCCTGCGTAAAGGCCATAAACGCCCTTAAGCAAAAAACCCGCTCTTTCTCGCGCACTACGCTTGTTCTCGCGCTCAACTACGGCTCGCGCGCGGAGCTTGTGCGGGCGGTGCGCAAAATCGAAAAGCCCGCTTCCGAGGTCGAGTGGGGCGACATCGCCTCGGCTTTGGACACCGCCGAAATTCCCGACCCCGATCTTTTAATACGCACCTCCGGCGAAATGCGCCTGAGCAACTATCTTTTGCTTCAGGCGGCGTATGCGGAACTATATTTCACAAAAGTCTATTGGCCCGACTTCGGCGCGGAGGATTTCAGGGCGGCCTTGAAGGAGTACGCAAAGCGCGAGCGCCGCTACGGGCTTACGACAGAACAAATTAAAAAAGATGATAAAAAGAACCGTTAGCACGCTCTTTCTCTGGGCTGTTTTAGTTTTCGCGATATATTTTTTCGGGGGCGCGGGCTTTGCCGGGCTTATGCTTGCCCTTTCGCTTTTGGCGTCTTTCGAGGCGTGCAGGCTTCTTGAAAAGTACGGCTTGAGCCCTTCGTACGGGGTTGTGGCGCTTTTGTCGGCGGCGGTTTACGCGCCGATTTTTTTGAATTTGGGATCCGGTGTGTTTTTTGGCGGGGCGTTTTTGGCCGTTTCGCTTTTGGCGGCGGGCTCTTTGGCCTCACCGTACTGCGGCTTTGTGCAAAAGAGGGTTATCCCGACGATTTTGGCGTTTATTTTTATACCGCTGTTTTTGGCGCTTCTTGCGCTTGTCTGCGGCATGGGAAAATCCGGGCTTGCGCTTGCGATATGGGCTGTGGGCTCGGCCAAGTTTTGCGACGTGGGCGGCTACATTTTCGGCTGCGCCTTCGGCAGGCATAAAATCGCGCCCTCTGTAAGCCCGAAAAAGAGCGTGGAGGGGCTTTTGGGCGGCATGGCTCTTTCCGCGGGCTTTTCGCTCGCGCTTACGGGGCTGTGGAAGGGCGCGTTCGATTTGGGCTTTAACCCGGGCTGGCTCGCGGCTCTTTCGGCATTCGCGCTTGCGCCTATTTCGCTGGTTTCGGACTTGCTTGAATCCGCCCTAAAGCGCGTTGCCGGCGCCAAGGATTCGGGCAACACGATTCCGGGCATTGGCGGGGCTTTGGACTTGGCCGACTCGGTTTTGCTTTGCGGCCCCGCCGCGTATTTTATCGCGGCTTTGATTCTTAAAATGTAAATTTAACCGTTTTTAAAATGAAAAGAAAAATCGTTCTTTTGGGCGCTACGGGCTCCATCGGCGACAGCACTTTGAAGGTCGTAAGAGCCAATCCCGACAGGCTTGAAATAGTGGGAATCGCCGCAAACAAAAACTGGAAAAAGCTCGCCGCAATCGCGGAGGAGTTCAATGTCCCGAACGTCTGCATTTCCGACGAGGCCGCGTTTGACGAGGGCAGGGGCGCGTTCAAAAACGCAAAGATGTTCAGGGGCGCGGAGGGGCTTTTGGAAATTTCGACGCTCCCGCAGTTCGACACTCTCGTGGCGGCCGTAGTGGGCACGCAGGCGCTAATCCCCACAATAAGCGCGATTAAGCTCGGCAAGGACATCGCCCTGGCCAACAAGGAGATTCTTGTGATGGCGGGCAAATTCATGATGGCCGAGGCCAAAAAGCGCGGCGTAAAAATGCTCCCGCTCGACAGCGAGCACAATGCGGTTTTCCAGTGCGTCCGGGGCGAGAGAAAGCAGGATATTCAAAACCTCATAATAACGGCCTCCGGCGGAATGTTTAGGGACTACACCTACGAGCAGATGAAATCTATCAAGCCCGCCGACGCCATGAGGCACCCCAACTGGGATATGGGCGTAAAGGTCACCATAGACTCCTCGACTCTCGCCAATAAAGGCCTCGAGGTGATAGAGGCCAAGTGGCTTTTCGACGTTTCGCCGGACGACATCGAGGTGGTTGTGCACCGCCAAAGCATAGTGCACTCTATGGTGCGCTTTAAGGACGGCTCCGTCTTGGCGCACATGGCCCCGCCCTCGATGACATTCCCGATAGAGCACAGCCTCCTTTACCCCGAGCGCGGCAACCCGATTTTGCCCTCGGTAGATTTTTCAAAGCCGCTGGCGCTCGACTTCGCCCCTCCCGACACAAATAGGTTCCCGTGCTTAAAGCACGCGTTCGCGGCTCTGCGCGAGGGCGGAACGGCTACGGCGGCGTTTAACGCCTCAAACGAAGTGGCGGTTGCGAACTTTGTGGCGGGGAAAATCGCATGGCTCGACATTCCGACGGTTGTGGGCAAAACTTTGGAGAGCGTCGAAAACGGCGAGGTTGGCTCCATAGAGGAGCTTCTCGAGCGCGACCGCCTCGCGAGAATCAGGGCGGGCGAAATCGTGGAAAAACTGCGCGGGTAGGCAAATGCAGGAGGGTTTCGCATCGTTGTTTCAAAGCGGCTTTGCCTTTGCGGCGATGGTCGTGTTTTTCGGCGGGTCGATTTTTGTGCACGAGCTCGGGCACTTTTTGGCGGCCCGGCTGCGCGGCTTGAAGGTGCTAAGGTTC
>JAGBOM010000284.1 GCA_017633865.1 Opitutales bacterium | reverse complement strand
TATACATTTTGAACGGCAGATGGCGCTTCGCCGTGGGCGGGGGCTACTCCTACAACCACAAATCCGACGCCGAGCTCGAAAGGTTCAGCCCCCCGCAAAACGCGTGGATAACAACGTCGGTAGGCATAATTTTCTAAATTCATGGCAGCCTTAAAAAGCATTTCCCTTTTTGCGGCGGCGGCTTTAATGGCCGCCTGCGCCTCCAACGCCCCGCAGGAGCTCGGCGACGGCAAAAGCGGCTCGATAATAGGCGTCAACCGCAACTCGAACCTCGAAATTTCAGACGTCCTGCCGAAATACGTTGAAGACTACGAAACCCGCACGATTTGGGAGGCTCTAACCGGCGACGAATTCACCCACGGCTACCTCGTAATGCGCAGCCAGCCGGAGTCGAGGGAGGGAATGTACTTTTTCGTAATGCTGCCCTGGAGCGTAAGCGAAATTTCAACAGGCACAATCATCGAGCTTGAGGTCGACTCCACCGCGACCGCGAAAACGAGAAAGTTCACCTTCAAAGTCCCCGAAACAAGCAGCGTTGTTAGGGAAATCAAGCTCGGCCTTACGGGGCTTGACTGGAAGGGGAAATCAGAGCGCGTAAACGCGTGGAAAATCGCCATAAAAACCCCCGCGGGCAACACAATCGCGGAAAAACAGTCCTGGCTCTGGGCGGTAAAGCACTAACCATGGCGCAGGCTTGGGCTCCGTTTAAAACGCTGAAAAACTCGCCGCTTTTCACGCCGCGCGACTTCGCCGAAACTCTCGACGGCGGCCAATCCTTCAGATGGAATAAAATCGGCGAAAGCGCCTACGAGGGCGTGTTTGAAAACATCGCAGCGCGCCTTGCCCTTGCGGAAAACGGCTTGGTGAAGGCCTCCCTGCCAAAAAGCATAAATGCGGACATCGCCGCGGAAAAAATCGCCGAGTTTCTCGACTATAAAAGAGACTACCAAAAAATCATAGCCTCCCAAACAGACTCCAAAGCCCTCGCCGCCGCAAAAAACTTCCCGACCCTAAGAATATTAAGGCAGACGCCCGCGGAGGCGATAATCTGCTTTATATGCTCGTCAAGCAAGCGCATTACGCAAATAAAACAGTGCGTCGCCCTGCTTTCCCAAAATCTCGGAGACGAAATTTGCGAGGGCTTCCGCGCCCTGCCGAGCCTCCAAAAAATCGCCGACGCGCCCGACGAAACCCTCAAGGCCTGCAAACTCGGCTTCCGCGCAGCATACCTTAAAAAAACCGCGCAAAAAATCCTCTCCGACAACTTCGACCCGAATTCCCTAATAGAAACGCCCTACCCCGAAGCGAAAAAATACCTGCTCACGCTTTCGGGAATCGGCGAAAAGGTCGCGGACTGCATACTGCTTTTCGGCGCGGCAAAATTCGAGGCCTTCCCCGTCGATACCTGGATATCCAAGGCCATGGCGAATATGTACGGGCTAAAAAGCCCGAGCCACACAAGAGCCTTCGCCGCCCAAAAATTCGGCAAATACGCGGGCTATGTCCAGCAGCTTATCTTCGCCGACATTAGAAAAAAATCCGAATAAAAATTCCGCCCTAAAAGCTCTCCTCAAAATCATGGCGGGCGATTTTTGAAGCTACAAACTTCCGCGCAAAAGAAAACTCAAAACACAGTAAGTTCGTTTGTTTTGGCGAGCGATTTTGGATGCGGAAGCAGGCGCGAGGAACAAAAAAGCTTGGAATAGAATTTACATTCATTCCAAGCTTTT
>JAGBOM010000283.1 GCA_017633865.1 Opitutales bacterium | reverse complement strand
GGAGTTTTCGTCGGGGCTCTTGCCGCTGCCGAAGCTTGAAAGGCTCGCGAAGGCGTGGTTTTTGGCGGCGTTTTTTGCGATGGCGGCCTCGGTGTTCTTCGGGGTTTTGTCGGCGGCGGAGGCGGGCGGAGTGGGGCTTTGGAAATTCGTTTTGGGGCTGACGCCGTTTTGCGCGATGGCATGCATATTCGCGTTTTTGCGCTCGCAAAAATACAGCCCCAAGGCCTTTACGGTTTTATGCCTGCTGCTTTTCGCCTTTTCGATATTGATTTTAATTCCGATTCAATATAAAACATATTCATTATGAAACACGCGGATTTCTTGAAGGACAACATCCTGTCGCTTTTAAAAAGCCGAGACTATGTCCCCGGCGATTTGGGCGCGATCGCAAACCGCCTGAAGCTCGAGCGCAAAGACTTTCCGATTTTTAGAAAAACCGTGGAGGAGATGGTGCGCGAAGGGCGTGTCGTGCGCGTCAAGGGCGGCAGGTACTGCGCCGCGAAGGATTTGGGGCTTATAAGCGGCCCGATAGAATTCCGCCAAAACGGCAGGGCGTCGATACGCCTTGAGGACGGCTCGAGCGCCGTTGTAAGAAGCGAGGACACGGGGGTCGCCCTAAACGGCGACAAGGTTCTCGCAAGGGTTTTCGACGAAAAATTTTCAAGGTTCGGGCGCGAGAAGCGCGGGCTCTCCTCGGTGCGCTACGCCAAGGTAATCCGCGTAATAGAGCGCAAGACCGACAGGGTAATCGGCACGCTTATGCGCCACCCGAACTTCTGGAGCGTCGTTCCCGACGACCCTAAATTCTTTTACGACATCATCGTGCCCGACCCCTCTAAATCCGCGCTGAATCCCGAGCCCAAAGAGGGCGACAAGGTTCTCGTTCGCCTCGGCGAATGGCGGCAAAAGCACATCAACCCGTCAGGCGAAATTGTCGAGAGCTTCGGCAAGAGCCACACGCCTATGTCGGAATACCGCGCGATACTCTCAAAGTACGAGCTCGAAACGGATTTCCCCGAGGCCGTCAAGGAGGAGGTTAAGGGAATCCCCGCGGAGGTCTCGGAGGCGGATTGCGCCTCGAGGCTCGATTTGCGCGGAGAGCTTGTAATAACCATAGACCCTTCCGACGCCCGCGACTTTGACGACGCCCTTTCTTTCAAGCGCCTAAGCGGCGGCCTCTTGGAGGTCGGGGTGCACATCGCCGACGTCTCGCGCTACGTCCGCCCGAATTCCCAGCTCGACAGGGAGGCGCAGCGGCGCGGCAACTCGACATACCTTGTCGGAACCGTCCTGCCCATGCTGCCCTTCGAGCTTTCAAACGGAATTTGCAGCCTCACCGAGGGCGACGACAGGCTCGTAAAAAGCGTGTTTCTGGTTTTCGACGCCGCCGCCGACTGCAAGGGCGCGAGGTTCGCAAACTCGGTAATACGCAGCTCAAAACGCCTGACCTACGAGCAGGCCTACGCCTTCTTGAAGGAAAACGATTTGGAAAAAATCAAAAAAGTGCGCCCGCCCGCCGCCTACGAAACCGGCGCGGCCGGCCGCCCGCTTTCCGACTGCGGCGACGCGCTCTTGGCGAAGCTTCGCACAACTATCCGCCGAATGTGGAGCCTCGCCTCCGCCCTCCGCAAAAAGAGAATGCGCAAGGGCTCTTTCGACCTCGAAATGCCCGAAACCAGAATCTATTGCGACGCCGAAGGCTACGCCGAGCGGATAGAAAAAGTCGAAAGCGACGAAAGCCACCAGCTTGTCGAGGAGTTTATGCTCGCGGCAAACGAGGCCGTGGCGAGGGAGCTTTTCGACGCGCACATTCCGTTTATCTCCAGAGTCCACGACGATCCCGACACCGAAAAGCTCGCCGAGCTGCGCGACTATCTCGACGCCTTCGGCATCTACTGCGGAGACTTGACGAGCCGCCGCGAGATAATAAAAACCCTCGCCGCCATAAACGCCCACCCGCAAAGCTACCTGCTTAAAAACGAGTTCTTAAAGAGTTTAAAGCGCGCGCTTTACAGGGCGTCGAGCGACGGCCACTTCGGCCTGAACAAGCATTTTTACGCGCACTTCACGTCGCCCATACGCAGGTATGCCGACCTAACCGTGCACAGGGCGATGAATTTTCTCATGGCAAAAAACAGGCTCCCCGGCGCGCCCAAAGGTAGGTTTTCCGCGCCGACGCAGGCTCATTTGGCTCTCATGTCCGACCACATTTCAAAAACCGAGCGCAACTCCGCCGACGCCGAGCGCGAGTCCAAAAAAGTGAAGCTTTTGGAGTTCTTTGAAAAGAAGATAGGCTCTAAGGAAACTTTCGAGGCCGTCATAAGCTCCATGACGGGCCACGGCTTCTTCGTAGAGCTTACGGAGTCGATGGCGTACGGATTCGTGCACATGCACACCCTTAAAGACGACATCTACAAGCTCAACGCCGACGGCAACGCCCTGCGCGGGCGCCGCACCGGCAAAGTCCTGAAAGTCGGCGATAAAATTAGGGTGTTCCCCGAGGCCGTCGACAGATTTAAGCGGCAAATAGATTTTGCAAAAGCCTAATTTTTTTAAAAAAAATCAAAAAAAAGCTTGAAATTTCGGGAGTATAAATTAATCCTGTCATTAAAATTAGTTTTTAACCCCTTGTACTTTTATATTTTGAAAGGAATAAATTAAATGAAAAATTGGAAAAACGTTTTGTTCGTAGGCGCTGCTTTTGCGGCTTCTTATGCGTTCGCGGCCGATGAAGCCGCCCCCCAGCAGGCTGCCGCTCCGCAGGCTGCCGCCCAATCGGTATCCTCCGAAGTTCAAACGGCCGAAGGCTCCGTCCAGGTTTCCAAGGAAGCCGGCGAAAAGGGCGTTGTAGTCAAGGCGAACTTCTCGAAGCTCGCCGGCGGCAAAAAAGTTATCGACATGGTCGGAATCCTCGCCGGCGCGACAGGCACCCAGTGCACTCCCGAGCAGCAGGCGGCCATGGCGGCGTTCGTCGAAGGCTTGAAAACTTCCGACCTCGGCGAGACCGACCCCCTCCAGCCCCTTCTTTTGACGATGAACGTCGCTCCCGACGGCAAGCTGGACTTCTCTTTGGCCACCAAGAACCAGGTTATCACCTTCGCTCCGGACATCGTTGTTGAAGACGGCTCCATCGCCGTTAAGGGCGACGTTGTAAACGGCGAAGCCAAGACCTCCGTTGACGTTGCCGTAAAAGACAACAACGTATCCGGCACTGTAAACGGCGCGGCTGTAAATTCGACAACCCCCGCGGCTCCCGCGGCTCCTGCGGAATCCTCCTCCTCGGCTTCTTCCGCCGCTTCGACAACTTCGGCCGCCGAAGCCGCCGCTGAAAGCGCGAACGCAAGCGAGCCCGACAACTCGGTTGTAAGCGAGGAAGATTCGGTAACGATTCGCAAATAGTTTTGCTTCGCGCTTTTGGCGCGGAACTGTGTCGATACGAAATAAAATATGCCCTCACATACGTTAGTATGCGTCGGGCATATTTTTTTCTATCTCCTTTTTC
>JAGBOM010000282.1 GCA_017633865.1 Opitutales bacterium | reverse complement strand
TGCGTTCCTACATCGAGGAAAATTTGCCGGTTTCAAAAATCGTCGAAAAAGGCTTTGAAAGGGGCGTCGTCGAGGACGTCGTTCGCAAATTCGAGAGGTGCGAATACAAGCGCAGGCAGCTGCCGCCCGCGCCGCGGCTTACGCCCTCGTCGTTCGGCGCGGGCAGGAGGGTCTCGTTAACAGACAGGAAAGACTATGAATTCTAAGGAGCTTTTTGAGGAGTCCAAAAAATTTATCCCCGGGGGCGTGAACTCTCCCGTTCGCGCGTTCAAGGGCGTGGGCGGAACGCCGTTTTTTGTGAAAAGCGCAAGCGGCTGCAACTTGATAAGCTGCGACGGCGAAAAGTTTACGGACTTCGTCTGCTCGTGGGGCCCCGCGATTTTCGGCCACAGCCACCCGAGAATCAAGGCCGCGATTGCGCGGGCGCTCGAAAACGGCACAAGCTTCGGCGCGCCGTGCGAGCTCGAGCTTGAAATGGCAAAGCTCATAAACGGGCTAATCCCCTGCGCCGAAATGGTTCGCATGACAAACTCCGGAACGGAGGCCGCAATGAGCGCGGTAAGGCTTGCCAGAGGCTTTACTAAAAGGGACTTAATCGTAAAATTCGCGGGCTGCTACCACGGCCATGCCGACAGCCTTCTTGTGAAGGCGGGCTCGGGCGCGGCCACTTTCGGCAACCCCGACAGCGCGGGCGTTCCCGCCGATTTTGCGAAGCTTACGCGGGTTCTGCCTTTCAACGATTTCGATGCCGCGGAGGAATGTTTTTCGCAAGAAGGCGAAAGAATCGCGGCCGTAATTTTGGAGGCCTTCCCCGCAAACGCAGGCCTTATTTTGCCGAAGGAAAACTTCCTGAAAAAGCTTAGGGAGCTTTGCTCAAAACACGGAGCGGTTTTGATTTTCGACGAAGTTATAACGGGATTCAGGCTCGGCTTGGGCGGGGCGCAAAAGCTTGCGGGCGTAATTCCCGATTTGTGCGTTTTGGGCAAAATCATAGGCGGCGGGCTGCCAGTCGGCGCGTTTGCGGGCAGGCGCGAAATTATGGAGCGCCTTTCGCCCGTCGGCCCCGTTTACCAGGCGGGGACGCTCAGCGGAAATCCGCTCGCCATGGCCGCGGGCGCGGAGGCTCTAAAAATGATTATAGAGCTTGACCCCTACGCGGAGCTGAAGCGCAAGTCGGACTTCATCACTTCCGCGTTGAGGCAGGCGGCAAAAGAGCGCGGGGTTGCGCTGCAGGTGCCGCAGGCCGAGTCGCTATTTTCGATTTTCTTCAACGAAAATCCCGTTGAGAATTTTGAGGGCGCGCTTAAAAGCTCAACGGCTTTGTACGCGAAGCATTTTAAGTACTGCCTTGAGCGCGGCGTGTACATCGCCCCTTCGGCCTTCGAGGTAAGCTTTATGAGCCTCGCCCACGACGGCGCCTCTTTGGAGCGCGCGGCGGAGGTCATGGCTTCCTCCATAAAAAATCTTTAACAAAATGGTATTTACCCTCACCTGCAATTTGCTCGCGCAAAGCAGCGCGAAATTCGGCGCGGTCGAGCACGGCGGCACTTACAGGATAAAGAACCCGCTTTTCAGCGTAGGCGGCAAGGGCGTGAACGTTTCTCGCGAGCTCAATAAGCTTGGGGTAAAAAACCGCGCGGTAATATTTTGCGGCGGCGAAAGCGGCGGGGCGTGTATGGACTCTTTGCGCGGGGAGAATTTCGACTTTTTCGCGGTCGAAACCGATAAGCCCACAAGGGCGGGGCTTGTGGTTTTCGACGAGTCAAGAAATCTCGAAACCACGTTTTTGGGGGAGGACATTCCCGTGGGCGACGGCGATTTTTCGAGGGCGCTTGAAGGTATTGAAAGCTCCGCCGAAGAGGGCGACATTCTCGCCCTTTGCGGCTCTTGCCCGGGCTGGAGCCGCGCGAAAAAATCCGCGCT
>JAGBOM010000281.1 GCA_017633865.1 Opitutales bacterium | reverse complement strand
GCGGATTTTTACGGATTTTAGCAGGTTTTCGGAACTCCGCCTGCCGCCCAAAAGAAGCGCGTTTAGGCATGCGCGCTTCGCCGCCCCGCGTTTTGCCACGGCGAAGATTTCGACCCGGTTGCAGGTGCTCAGCGCGAAGGCCTCCTCCACGTCAGAATCCGCGAGCGCGGTTTGGCGGGCGAGGCTTAGGTCGGCCCCCGCAAGCGAATATTCCGCGATTGTTTGCGGAGGGCATTCGTGGTGGGCTATTCCGGCGGATACTATTTCAAGCGGTTCGGGCATTTTCTAAATCGAGCCCCATTTTTCGGGCATGAGCCCCGCGAGCTCGGCGGCGAACTCGGCAAGATATTCGCTTTTGCCCCCGAACTTTTCGAGCTCCGCGCGCGCCGCGGAAATTTCCGCGTCGAAAAGCTTTTTGCACTCCTCCACGACTCCGCAATCCTTCATGAGGCTTGCCATGTCGGCGCGCGTGAATTCCGAGAAGGATTTTGAGAGCTTCGCGGCCTCGCGCTTTGGAAGCTTTGAAAGCAGCGCGATGACGGGAAGCGTGTATTTTTCGGAGACGAAATCGGTGCCGGCGGTTTTGCCGGAGCGTTTTTCGCTCATGAGCCAGTCGCAAATGTCGTCGTACATTTGGTAGGCTCTGCCGAGGCGCAGGCCCGCCTTTTGCGCGGCGAGCGTCCAGGCTTCGTCTTTCGCGCACGCCGCCCCGACTCCGCACGAAAACTTAAAAAGCGCGGCGGTTTTGCCGTCGATAATTTGCAGGTATTTTTTATAGTCGTAGGCTCCCTTCGCCGCGAGCGACTGCATTATTTCGCCCTGGCAAAGGCTTTTTACGGTGTCTACCGACGACTTCCACACGAAGGGGTCGGCCTCGTCGAAGGCTATTGACATGGCGTGGGCGAAAAGGGCGTCGCCCAAAAGCACGGCGTTTTTCGCGCCGAAAGTTTTGTAGGCGGTGGGGCTGCCGCGGCGCAGCGAGGCGTTGTCGATAACGTCGTCGTGAATTAGGGAGGAAAGGTGTATGAGCTCCGCCACCGCCGCCCTTGCGACCGCGTCTTTACGGGGCTCGGGGCTCGCGGCGGCGCAGAACACGAGCATGGGCCTTAGGTATTTGCCCTTCGGGAGTATGCACTTCTTGGCCTGCTCCTTGACTTCGCTTTCAAATTCGGACGCCTGCTTTTTCAGGAAAGTCTTGAAGGCGGCGAGATGTTTTTTGAATCTTGCCGCGGTCGAGCTGAAGCTGGCGTTTGGGTTGCGCATATACTTTTAAAGTTTTAATAATCCCGTTTTTTTTTATTTTCGCAATTAAAAAAGTTGAAAACTTTTTTTTGCCTGCTTGTATGAAGGGCATGCAGGATTCCCCCGTATTTTCGGTTTTGATGTTCGCGGCCTCGCTTTACGTTTTCAGGCTTTGGGTTAGCGATATGCGCGCAAGCCCCAAGCCCAAAAACGCGTTCGCCGGCAGCGAGCCCGCTGGCGTAGGGCTTGTGGCTTTGTCGGCATTTATCGGGATTATGCTTGCGGCGGCCTACTCCGTTTTTGAGGATTTGCTTGGGGTGGGCGCGGAGCAGACGTCTGTGGCGGTTTGGGCGGTTTTTTACTGGGCGGGCTCGGCGTTTATAGAGGAGCTTATTTTTAGGGGGTATTTGTGCGTGCAAAATCGGGGCAGGGGAGTCTTGATTTTTTCGTGCGCGGCGTTTTCGACGATTTTTGCGCTTGCGCATCCGTTTTTGTGGGATTTTTCCGCGGACGGGGGCTTTGTTTTTAAAACGGGCCTTTCTGCGTGGTTCAACACTTTTTGCGTATTCGCTAATTCCGCCATCTTTTACTTTTTGAGGTTTGCGCCGTTTAACCGGAACCGTTCGCTTTTGCCCTGCTTTGCGGCGCATCTTGCGTACAACTTGGGGGTTTTCGCGGCCAAGGCCTTGCGGGGATTCGTTTTATTATGAGCGCGGATTTCTTTAAAAAAAGGGGCTCTCTTTTTTTGGCGCCGATGTCCGCCTATACGGACTCGCCCTTCCGCACGATTTGCAGGGGGCTCGGCGCGGACGTTTGCGCGAGCGAGTTTGTGCACTCGCACGCGGTTTTGGCGAAGGCGAAAAAGATTTTGGACAAGCTCGAATTCGAGGAGTGCCAAAGGCCGTACGGGATACAGATTTTCGGCTCGGAGCCGAGCCTTATGGCGGACGCCGCCGCGTTTTTGGAGGGGGAGTTTAAACCCGACTTTATCGACCTAAACTACGGCTGCCCCGCCCCGAACGCGGTCGACGCGGGCGCGG
>JAGBOM010000037.1 GCA_017633865.1 Opitutales bacterium | reverse complement strand
GAGGAGACGTCCTTTGCGGAAGCCGGCTGCACGCCGTCTGGCGAAACAGCCTTCGCTGCGGGCTCGGCTGCGTTTGCGGGGGCTTCCGCCGGGGTTGCGGGCTTCAAGCCGGCTTTTTTAGAATCGGCTTTTTCGGCATCCTCTTTGGCGGCGTTTTGTTCGGCCCCGCCCGTGAAGGTTTCCGAAATATCCCCGCCTACGGGAACGCCGCTTTCGATAAAGTCCTCGACGGTTTTAGCCTGGAACTTTTCGGCGTCGATTTTTTGTATCTGCTCGAAATCTTTGTACTGGTCGTCCGTCGGGGGGACCGGTCTGCCGAGGAACCAGTCGGCGGGCGTCATCGGGGGCAATTCGCCGTCGGCGATTTTTTTGAGCTGCGAGGCCGCCTCCTTCGCGGCGAGGCTGTCGGGCGCGGCGGTTATGGTTTCGTTGTAGAAAATGGAGGCGGCGCGCATGTTGTTCCGGTAGTAGTAGTAAAAGTCGCCCATGCACATTCTGCTGCGCGCGTTGACGTCCTGCATAAGCTCAAGGCCGACTTCCGCCATGGGCGTGTTGGAGTCCTCCGGAAAGAGAATCAAAAAGTCTTGGTAATAGTCTATCGCCTTCATGACCGAGGCCTGGTCGTACTCGGGGCCCTCCACAATTTTGCGGTAGGTGTAGGCCATTTGCATGTAGGCGTCGGGCGTGAGAATGTTTTGCGGATAGGTGTTTATGATTCTGTCGAGCGCGTCGACGGCTACTTCGGGCTTGTCCAAATCCTCCGCGATAAGCGCGATATTCATAAGCGCGAGGGGGGCGTAGTCGCTGTACGGCGCGTTTGAAACGACCTTCTCGTAAATTTTTATCGCGAGGTTGTAGTCGGTAAACCAGGGCATCCAGCCCCACAAATAGGGAGTCTGCCCCGCCTGTATTCTTGCGGCGAGCTTGTACTGCTGGCCTATCACCAAATTGAATCTGGGGTAGTCGGGATAGTCCCTTATTATTTTTTGGAGGCTCTCGAAGGAGTCCTCGAACATTCCCTCCTCGGCGTACAGAGCGCCGAGCTGGTAAAGCGCTTCGGGGGCGAAAATCGATTTAGCGTAGTCGGCGGAGATTTTTTTATAGAGATTTATCGCGCCGAAATTGTCGCCTTCGTCCTGAAATTTTTTAGCCTCGTTCATGGCCTGAAGGGCGGTTTCGACGCTAAGATTTTCGCCGAAGATTCCGGAGAGCACTCCGCCCTCGATTCGCCAGCCCGCGTCTTTTGTCCAGACAAGCTCCGCGCAAAGCGTGTTCGCGGCAAACAAAGCGGCGGTTAGCGCCGCGGTTTTAAAGCTAAAAATTTTCATAAACTAAAAACACATTAGCAAAGTCGAGCCCCGCGTCAAGCCCTCTCGAAAGCCCGCCCGTTTTTGGCCGTCGGGCGGAGGCGGATTGCCGCGGCGAAGGGCTATTGGTTTTCGGCGTTTTGCTTTGCCTGCCGGGAGCTTTCCTTAATTTTTGAAACGTCGGCCAAAATTTTTCTGTTTAAATCGCGGCGGACGCACTGTATGGCGATATTCAGCGCCCCCGCAACCTGCCTGCTGTCGCTCGAGCCGTGCCCCTTCACCACCAGATTGTTGAGCCCCAAAAGCGGCGCGCCCGAATATTTTTCGACCGGAATGCGGTTTTTCACGCCCGTAAACGCGCCCTTTGCTATAAAGGCTCCCGCCATGCGCAGGGGGTTGCGCATAAGCTCCTCTTTGAGCATGCCCTTTAGCATCTTAAAAATGCCCTCGAGGGTTTTGAGCAAAACGTTGCCCGAAAAGCCGTCGCAAACGATTACGTCGCAGTCGCCCTCGAACACCTGAAAGCCCTCGATTAGCCCCGCGTAGTTCAGGACGTCGGAGGAGTTTTTTAAAAGCTGGTGGGCGTTTTGCGTTAGAATATTTCCCTTGCAGTCCTCGGTGCCGTTTGAAAGCAGGCCGATTTTAGGGCGCTCTATGCCCATTGCGATTCTGGCGTAGTTCGCGCCCAAAATGGCGTTGTCGAGCATGTTTGTGGGCTTGGGGTCGGGATTCGCGCCCACGTCAATCAAGACGAAGTTTCTGCGGTCGGCGGGGATTATCGAACCGAGCGCGGGGCGCTCCACGCCGGGCATTGTCCTTAGCTTGATTGTGCCCGCCGCCATCAAGGCTCCCGTATTGCCGCAGCTTAAAACGGCGGAAACTTTCCCCTCTTTGGCGAGGTCTATAGCCCTCATCATCGACGAGTCCCGCTTGGCGCGCATGGCCTGCACGGGCTTTTCGCGCATTTCTATAACTTGGCTTGCGTGAAGAATTTGCACCCTCTCGTCTTTAAAGAACCCGCGCGACTTAAACTCGGAGGCCACTGCGGCTTCATCGCCGACGGCTATAATTTTAAGGTCGCCTTCGTCGGATTTTAATACTTCGCAAATCCCCGCGACGATTTCGCCGACGCCCCTGTCGGACCCCATCGCGTCGACCGCAACGCACGCCTTTCCAAGTTCTTCGCCCATAAATCAAGCTCTCCAAAAAGTTTTACTTAAAAACGAAAAACGCGGGAAAAGCCGATGTTTGGAATCGTCGCCCCCCGCATTTTGCGCAAAAAACTCGGCCTTGCCGAATTAGACTTTGACGGATATTACCTGCTTGCCCCTGTATGTGCCGTTGGCGGGATTTACCCTGTGCGACATAAAGAGTGTGCCGTCCGTGTCTTTAACGAATTCCGGAAGCTCGAATTGATTTGCGCCGCGGCGCTTGCGCGAACGCTGCTTGGACTGTTTGCGTTTTGGTTGTCCCATAGTTTTTTTGCCTTCTTAAACTATTTTTATAAATTGAAAAGACGGTTAATTTACGGATTTGCCGTTTCGTGTCAACATTATTTTTAAGGCTTTTTTGCCGACCCGACTGCGGAGGCAAGGCAAATAAAGTTGACTATAAATATCCGAGCCCTTTTATATATCCGAAATGTTTTTCCGCCTCCGACACATAAAAACGCCCGCCCTCGCCCTTTGCGCGATTGCGATTCTTTCGGGCGAAAGCCCCGCCTACACAGTCTTTGACGCGACAGGGGCGGCCTTTGAATTTTCAGAGCCGCCGACGGTTGTGAGCCTCACTCCCTCGGTTAGCGAAAGCGTCTGCCAAATAGGCGCGGAAGACAAGCTTCTGGGCGTGTCGGTTTTTTGCGGGTACCCCGCCTCCCTCGCTGCCGCGGACCCTAAGGCGGAAAAAATCGCGGCCGCACTCAACGGCAAAAAAAGGCTCGGCTCATTTTTCAGCCCCAAGTACGAGGAAATTCTCGCCCTCAAGCCCGACATTGTAATAATGCCAAACTCCGTCGAAAGCTCCGCCCGCAACAAGCTGCAAAGGCTCGGCCTAAAAGTGTTTTTGCTCCACCCCGACGGGCTCGACGAAATTTCAAAAAACGCCAAAATTTTGGGCGAGCTTTTTAGGCTCGAAAAGTCCGCCGAAGCGGAAATCGCCGCCTTCAACGCCAAAATCCCGCCGAAAAAGCCCCTGCCTGACGGCGCCCCAAAAGCGGTATTTATCTTCGACAACGGCTACGCCGCGGGCGCAAAATCCTTCGCCGGCGAGCTTATCGAGCGCTTCGGGTACAAAAACATAGCCACTCAAAATATGCCCATGTGGTTCGTGCCTCAGGGCGAATTTCTGCTCGCGAAAAATCCGCAAGTAGTATTCATCGCCGCAAGGGACGAAAACGAATTTTCAAGAATAAAAGCCTCGCTCTTAAAAAAGATGCCAAAAAACGCCGAAAGCAAAAAGGATTTTGTTTTTGTCGCGCTTGAAAGCGTCATAATTCCGTCATTCAGGCTTGCTGGAGCCAATATTCCGAAGGCGAACCCTCAAAAAACGGGAGACTCTAAAAACTAAACGAAGCGCCTTTTTTATAAAGGAACATTCGTGAAATTCCCGCCGCGCGCAAAAAAAGCGGAATTTTTAATTCCGCCCAATGTTTTTTTGCTCCGATTTTTTTTGCGGCGGGCGGGCTATTTTGCGACGTTTTTCTCGCCGCCGAAAACGGCCTCGTAAATGTTCGCTGTGGGCTCGTTCGAGCCGAATTTTTTAAGCGCGCCTACGCCGCCTTCCGCCAAAGAATTAAACCAAACGGCTCTGCCGTCGGCAAACACAACCACGCCGCCCTTGTCGCCGAAAACGCCGTCTTCCGCGCTCCAATAGCCGTCCGCGCCGAGGCCGCGGGTCCGGAAAACGGGAGCGTCTTTTGGCAGGTCGGGCGGGACGTTCAGAACCATGCTCCAGCTGAGCGGGGAGCGCTTGAAGTCTGGGTCCACATGCCTTCCGCGGGAGTCGGAGAAGATTTTGGAGGGCATATTTTTTTCGTCGATAAACTTGTCGATTACAAGCGGGTCGAAAACGAAAACCCAGTCTTTGACGGACATCTCCGAGGCGTATTTTTTGGCTTCCAAGGCGAGAGAGGCCGCATAGCGGTGGGCTCCCCCCTTTTCGGGATTCAATCGGGCGTCGCCCGCAATCCATGCGGACCAAATATTTTTGCCCGCGGCCACCGCGAAAAGCTGGTTTTGCTGCAACCCGCCGCCGCCATTTAATATCGAATAAACGGAAAGCAAGCCCAGCAGCACAAACACCGCCGCAACCAGCACCACTTTTACAAACACTCTCGGATTGTCGTCGTCCATATATTTTTGAGTTATAAAATCGCCCCGCCCTCAATATATAAAGACCCCTCCCATCGCGCCCCGAAAACCGCGCGCCAATAAAATTACACAACGCAAAATATGTAATATCGTTATTGTATTATTGTATGCGCCCACTTTTTCGGAACGGTTTAAGTGAATGTTTGAAAAATTAAAAAGTCAACCCAAAAACCCGCCGAAAACACATAAAAAACCCGCCGCGCCGCAAAATCCGAAACAATACCAACACACCCACTCTACAAAAAAGCCGCCAACCCCGCACACACAAAAAAGCCGCCCCCTTCGGGGCGGCTTTAAAAATAAACCAAGCAGAGCTAACTACTTTGCCAAGCGTTCAAGAAGGGCTTCGCGCTGAATCTTGATGGAGTTGGGAAGCTGGTTGTAGAGCTCGTCGGAAAGCGGCTGAGTGCGCACGATTTCCGCGTCGTAGGTCATAAGCTCCTTAAACT
>JAGBOM010000280.1 GCA_017633865.1 Opitutales bacterium | reverse complement strand
ATTTTTTTGAAAAAATTTTTCAAGGCGGCGGATTTTTCCCGCATAAAAAATTCCGACCCCCGCGCTCGCCTTAAAAACTTGACAAGCAAATAGGCTGTCGAAAAATAAATTGAAAGTAAGGCTAAAAGAACAAGCGAATTTTTATGAAGCAAAGATTTTACATATATTTTACCGCCGTCATAGCGCTGTTATTTGCGGCGCTTTCGGCAAGCGCGCAAAACTCGGCCGCCAAAACCGCCCCGGCGGCGGCTAACATTGAAACGTCCGCAAAAGCTTCGGAATCATCGGCGGCTCCGGGAACTACGGCAGCAGCAAAAGCCTCCGCCCCGGCGGAAGATTCTTTAAAGCAGGCCGAGCCCGCGCAGGGTCAAAGCTCCGCCGAGCCCTCCGCCGAAAGCGCGGGCAAAGAATCCGCCAAGCCCGCCCAAAACGGCGACGCAGGCGGCCAAAAAAACTCCAACGAAGATCTCGAAAAACGCCGCGCCGAGCTTCTCGCAAAAATCCGCGAATACGAAGCCCGCTCCGAGGAAATCGCGCAGTCCATAGACGCTTCGAGAAATCCGAATTTGGCGTTCTCCACAAGGCGCGCCCAATCCGACGCAAAGCTCATGCACAAAATGCGCAAGGCTTTGTTCGAGCGCATAACTTCGGCGTTTCCGCAAAGCTCCGGATTTTTGAAGGGCAGAACCTTCGGCATGTGGAATATGCGCTGGATAAACATTGCCGCCGTCGCGGCTCTCGCGCTTTTGCTCCAGTTTGCGATTTCAAAAACGCTGAATATTCTTTCTGAAATTCTGCTCAAAAAATTCAACGCGAAATCGGGCGTAAAATTTCTGGCCAGAATCCGCGTTCCGATAAGGGCGTACATAATCATGGCGGGCGTCTATTACGTAATTATGAGCTTTGCCAACACGCCGGAAACGGTCGCGTTTTTGGGCAGAATCGCGTGGGGCGTATTCGCCCTGATGGGCTTTTTGATAATCGCGGCAATCGGCGACTTTTTTATAGACGCATTCTCCAACAAATTCATATCGAGCGGCTCGGCGCGGAACCTCACGGAGCTTGGCAGAAAGCTTTTTAAGATGGGCGTAGGCGTTATGGCGCTGCTTGCCGTTATGGACTTGTGCGGGGCGAACGTCAACGCGGTGGTGGCCTCTTTGGGGATAGGCGGCGCGGCCTTGGCCTTCGCCTCTAAAGACACAATCGCGAACTTCTTCGGCTCGATTTCGATTGTCGCCGACCGCCCCTTCAAGGCGGGAGACTGGATTGTGGCTAACGGCGTCGAGGGGACTGTCGAGCAGATAGGCATACGCTCCACAAAAATAAGAACGTTCGCAAAAACAATCGTCACCTACCCGAATTCGGAGCTCGCCAACCTCTCAATCGAAAATCTTTCGAGAAGAACCCTGCGCCGCTGCAAGTTCGACATCGGCCTTACCTACTCCACAAACTCCGAGCAAATGCGGGAGATTGTCTCCGACATCAAAAAAATCCTGCTTTCGCGCGAAGACGTTTCCCAAGACGAAATTTACGTGCACTTTACGGAATTCGGCAACTCCTCTCTAAATATTTCCATAATATTTTACACGCCGAACTTGGGCTACTGCGCCTTTAACGACACCAAGCAGGCCATAAATTTGGCTATCATGCGGGCTGTGGAAAGCCGCGGGCTTTCAATCGCGTTCCCGTCGATGTCGGTTTACATAGAGTCGGAGCCCAAGAGGTAGAGCTTTATTTTTTGCGACTTGTTTTTTAAGCGCAAGGGGCGGCAAATTGCCGCCCCTAAAAAATGCCCCGCTTCCGAAGAGCGAGCCGCCTATCCTCGCTTTTTAGCGCAAAAAAGAAAAATCGCCGCGCCCTACTTGTTTTGAGAACCCCGCTCGGAGGGCGAAATCTTTCTGCCCCAAACGAATTTCGAGAGAAGAAAGCCCGTCAAAAATAT
>JAGBOM010000279.1 GCA_017633865.1 Opitutales bacterium | reverse complement strand
GCAACCCGATAGTAAAGGGCTTGTGGAACGGCGAAAAGACCTTCAAGCTTCAGGACGAAATCTACACGTTCATCGAAGCCTTCGGCTACAGCCGCGACAAGCAGCGCATATTGATTTCTATCGACTATTTCAACAGCCCCCTCAACGACGGCGGCGACCCTATGACCCGCACAAACCGCAAGAGCAAGGACTTCGGCCTCGTATGGGTCAAGCAGTTCGGCAAGGGCAGAATCTTCTACGGGGCTTTCGGGCACAGAAAGGACGTGTATTACCGCAATCCCGACGTTTGCGAAATGTATGTCCGCGGCCTTTCCTTTGCCTCTGGCGACTTAAAGCTCAAGCCGAACGAGCTGAAGCCTCTCGGCGAAAAGATGAACCCGCTTTTGGGCAAATAAAAAAATATTGCAGGGCAGGAAATGAAAAAAACGTTTATTTTTGCCGCGTCCGCGCTTTTCGCCGGAGCGGCGTTTGCCCAGCATTACGACAGGGAGGACGCCGTTCTTACACCCGAACAGCTTAAATTGACGGCCGCGGCCGCGCCAAAGCGCCTTGCCGCAACCCCTAAAAAAGTCCGCCGCTTCCTTGTTTGGGACAGAACAGACGGCTACCGCCACACCGAGGGCATACCGGCTTTCAACGCGCTCTTGCGCGAGCTTGTAAAAAATTCCGGCGGCAAGTGGGAGGCAGATTTCGCCCAAGACCCCAAAGCCTTCGAGCTCGACAACCTCAAGAAGTACGACTGCGTAATTTTAAACAACACGACAGGCCGCTTCTTCACCTCTTTTAAGGACGAGCGCGAAAAGATGACGCCCGAGCAGCGCAAGGCGGACGACCGCCTCAACATCAAATACCGCGACAACCTCATAAAATACGTCGAGGATGGCGGCGGCGTTATGGGCATGCACGCCGCCTGCGACGCCATGGACTGCAAAGACGACTCCAACCCCGCCGAAAAATTCCCCGCCTATCCCGAAATGATGGGCGGGCGCTTCGCGGGGCACCCGTGGGGCGCGGGCAATCCCGCCGTAACCGTTCTTGTGGAGGATCCCGAAAACGCGGTTTTAAGGGGGCTTTGGGAAAACGGCGTTTTTAAAATCCAGGACGAAATCTACACGTTCAGGGAGGACTACGGCTACAGCCGCGACAAGCAGAGAATCCTGCTCGCTTTGGACTTCGACCGCAGCCCGCGCGGCGACGGCCGCGACCCCATGCTCGAAACCCAGCGCAAAACCAAGGATTTCGGCCTTTCGTGGGTCAAGAAGTTCGGCAAGGGCAGGATTTTCTACGGGGCGTTCGGCCACCGTTTGGACGTGTATTGGCGCAACCCGAAAATTTGCGAAATGTACATGCGCGGCCTCCAGTTCGCCTCGGGCGACCTTGACGATGTTGAAACCGCCCCGCTCGGCGACGCCCCGCGCCAAAAGGCTTTGGCAAACGCCGCGGTTGTTTCAATATACGCGCTTAGGGACATCGATTTCGGCGACAAGCTCGACTCTTTTGAAGCGTCGTTTTTCGACACCTACAAGGCGGTTCTAAGCTCCCCCGAAACCGCCGCGAAGGTGGAGAAGCTCTGCGCCGACGAGCTTGCAGCAAAGAGCGGCACTCTCAGGTACAAGAAGCTTTTAAGCGAGCTTTTGCAGGTTGCGGGCGCGAAAAATTGCGCTAAGGAAATCGCCTCCGTAATCGCGCGCGACGCTCCCGACGCCAAGAACCGCTACTATGTTGAAAGCCTCTTTATCGCGCTTGCCAGAGCCAAGACGCCGGAGTCTTTGGCGGCGTTGGAGTCGCTTTCAAAAAGCAAG
>JAGBOM010000278.1 GCA_017633865.1 Opitutales bacterium | reverse complement strand
TAGAGCAAATAGTAGACGGGCTAAAATGGAGCGGAACGATAGGCTGCGGCTTCCCGGGCGTCGTGCGCGCGCAGGTTATAGAGTCCGCCCTGAATCTGGGCGAAAGCTTTACGGGCGTAAACCTCGCCGAAGAAATCGGCAGACGCTGCGCCTGCAACGCATGGGTTCTTAACGACGCCGACGCCGCGGGCTCGGCCGAGGTAAAATTCGGGGCCGGCCGCGGCAAAAAAGGCGTGGTTTTAATGCTGACCGTGGGCACCGGCATAGGCGCGGGGCTTTTTATAAACGGAACGCTCGTTCCCAACATGGAGTTCGGCAGCCTAAAAATGCGCGACAAAAAAAGCGGCAAAATCGTAATCGCCGAAAGGCTCTGCTCCGACGCCGCCAGAAAGAAATGCGACCTCTCCTGGACGGAATGGGCGTCAAGATTCAACCGATACCTGCAATACGTCCACTCGCTTGTTTGGCCAGACCTCATAATTTTGGGCGGCGGCGTCTGCTCAAAATCCGAAAAATTCCTGAAAAAGCTCGACGTAAAGTGCGACCTCGCCCTCGCCGAGCTTGAAAACAAGGCGGGAATCGTCGGCGCGGCATACGAGGCCTCCCTCAAATTCTGACGCGCCTTTGCGCGCCCCCCGCCGAATTTTTATGAAATTAAAGGCGGGCGCAAAAAAAGCTTGGGAAAATTCCCAAGCTTTTTTTGTTTCCGCAGCAACTGTCAAAACCGCGCGCGATATTTTATTTTTTCGCGAAATTTACTTTTTCGCGAAGGAATCCTTCAAGCTTACGCTCCTGTTAAATACGGGGCGATCATAGGTCGAGGTCTTGGAGTCCGCAGTAAAATAGGCTACGCGCTCGAACTGCACGGGCTCGCCCGGCTTCAGCTCCCTAACCGAGGGCTCGGCGAAAATCGAGCGCTTAACGAGGCTTTCGGGGTTCAGATAATCCTTAAAATCCGCGCCTTCGGGAATGTCCGACATGTCGGCCTTCGTGAAGAGCTTGTCGTAAAGCATGGCGTCGGCCTCGACGCAGTTGGAGGCGTCAACCCAATGGATTGTGCCCTTTACCTTGCGCCCGTCGGGAGAGTTGCCGCCGCGGCTAAGCCTGTCGATTTTGCCGGTGAGCTTCACGACCTCGCCCTTGTCGTTTTTTACAACGCCCGTGCATGTTAAGAAATACGCGTAGCGAAGGCGCACCTCGCCGCCCGGCTTCAGGCGGAAATACTTTGCGGGAGGGTTCTCCATAAAGTCCGCCCTCTCGATGTAAATGCGCTTTGAAAACGGAATTTTTCTGGTTCCCGCGGATTCGTCCTCGGGGTTGTTCCGGCCGTCGAGCCAATCAACCTCGCCCTCGCCCCAGTTTTCGATTTCGACTTCGAGAGGGTCGAAAACCGCCATTCTGCGCAGAGCCTTTTTGTTCAAATCGCGGCGCAAATAAAACTCCAAAAGCTCGAACTCCGTAAGGCTGTTAAACTTCGTAACGCCTATGGCGTCGCAAAACGCGCGTATAGACTCGGGCAGATAGCCCCTGCGGCGCATCGCGGCGATTGTGGGCATGCGAGGGTCGTCCCAGTCGTCCACGATTTTCTCCTCGACAAGCTGCTGGAGCTTGCGCTTGCTCATCATCGTATAGCTTATGTTAAGGCGCGCAAATTCGTACTGGCGCGGGCGGGTTTCAAGAGTTTTCAGAATGCCCGTATTCTCGATAAACCAGTCGTAAAGCGGGCGGTGCACCTCGAATTCGAGCGTGCAAAAAGAGTGCGTAATGCCCTCTATCGCGTCCGACAAACAGTGCGCGAAATCGTACATCGGATATATGCACCAGGCGTTGCCCGTGCGGTGGTGGAAGTCCTTTTTGATG
>JAGBOM010000277.1 GCA_017633865.1 Opitutales bacterium | reverse complement strand
GCGGCGCAGGCGAGCGGGTTGCCGCCGAAAGTCGTGCCGTGCGAGCCCGCGGTGAACAAATCCTGATATTTTTGCGAAAGCCATATAGCGCCAATCGGGAATCCGCCGCCCAAGCCCTTCGCCATCGAGATTCCGTCCGGGCGGACGCCGAATTTCTGGAACGCCGCAAACTTGCCCGCGCGCCCGACTCCGCATTGCACTTCGTCAAAAAGAAGCATCGCGTTAAATTTGTCGCAAAGAGCCCTCAAGCCCTTCAAAAATTCCTTTGTGGCCGGCAGGACTCCGCTTTCGCCCTGGATTTCCTCGACCAAGACCGCAGCGACGTCTTCGCCCATCTGCTCTTCAAAGCTTTTAACGTCGTTAAAATCGGCGTAGGAAAAAGACGGGGCAAGGGGCGCGAAGCCCTTTTGGATTTTGAGCTGCGCCGTTGCCGACAAGGTTGCGAGCGTCCTTCCGTGAAAGCCGTTTACGGCGACCACCACCCTGCTTTTAACGCCCTCGGCGCCGCTTATTTTTTTGCCGAAAAGCCTCGAAGCCTTTATGAGAGCCTCGTTTGCCTCCGCGCCGCTGTTGCAAAAGAAAACCTTGCCGCGCCCCAAAACGCCCACGAGCTTTTCCGCGAGATCGGCCTGGGGCTTGTTTAAGAAAAGATTGCTGCAGTGCCCGAGCTCGCTCATTTGCCTTGCAAGCGCTCCGACAACCTTTTGCGGGCAATGCCCGAGGCTTAAAACCGCTATGCCAGAGCCGAAATCGAGATACTTTTTCCCGTTTTCGTCCCAAACGTAGGAGCCCTTGCCCTTTGCGAGAACCAAAGACCTCTCGCCGTAGTTCGGGATTGTGAATTTGTCGTATTTTTGTTTTACGGTCATAATAAAAGATTTTTTAAGCGACGATTTCGGTGCCTATGCCCTTGTCCGTAAAGATTTCCAAAAGCAGGCTGTGCGGCATGTAGCCGTCGATAAAGTGCACGCGGCGGACGCCGCTTTTGATGGCCTCCACCCCGCTGTCCACCTTCGGGAGCATTCCGCCGCCTATAATGCCGATTTTCTTGAGGTCGGCCACGTCGGAAACTTTCAGTGTCGAGATGAGGGTGTCGCGGTTTGAGGGGTCTCGCATAAGCCCCGGAATGTCGCACAAGAAAACGAGCCTGCGCGCCTTTAAGGCGGAGGCTACGGCGGCCGCGGCGACGTCCGCGTTCGTGTTGTACGGCCGCCCCGACTCGTCGAGCGCAATCGGGCTAATTACGGGAATTGAGCCCGCCTTAATAGATTCGTTTATCGCGCCCGCGTCCACTTTCACGATTTTGCCCACAAAGCCCAAGTCGATTTCGTTTCCGTCGGCGTCTTTAGACATGTGCTTTTCGCAGGTAAAAACCGCGTTGCCCGAGATTGAAACGGGGCTGGACTTGCTCGAAGAAAGCATTTCGCAAATTTCGCGGTTCAGATCTTCGTTCAAAACCTTTTCCACGATTTTTACGGTTTCGGCGTCGGTAACGCGCATGCCGTTTTTAAACTCCGGCTTAAGGCCGGACTTTGCCATGGCCCTCGTTATCGCCTTGCCGCCGCCGTGCACGATTACAACGTTTATGCCCGCGGCCTCCAAAAAAGCGATGTCCTGCGCGACCCTGCCGCGCACGAACGGGTCGGGGTCGTCCATAAACGCCCCGCCGTACTTCACCACGAATGTCGCGCCCTTGAATTTTTGGATGTAGGGCAAGGCCTCGATGAGAACGTCGGCTTTTTTCGTTACGGCTTCGATATGGCTTTTCATGCTATTCGCCCTTGTTGAAATCTACATAGGCTTCCGAAAGGTCCGTCGTAAGCAGCGACTCCTCGAAGTCCCCCAAATTTAAATCCATAGTGATTACGAACTCCTTTTTGGAGACCACGCTCTTCCACAAAGCCTTGTTTTGAGCCTGCGCCTCGCCCTTTATCAGGACTGGGACTTCGTCGTAAAACAAGTCCATCTTCGAGAAGTCGAGCCCCGTGCGGGCGTAGCCCGCGGCGTCGGCAAGCCTGCCCCAGTTGGGGTCGCTGCCGTACCATGAAGATTTTACGAGCAGCGAATTGCAAATAGCGCGGCAGATTTTTTCCGCCTGCTCGGGGCTTTTCGCGCCCCTTACGCGGGTTTCAACAACCTTGGTGATGCGCTCGCCGTCGGCCACGATTTTTCTCGCGAGCTCGCGGCAAACCTTTGTGAGAGCCTCGCGGAAGGCCTCGAACTCCTCGGTGCTGGGCTCGACCTTCACGCCCGACTTCGCCGAGCAAACCGCAAGAACCGTGTCGTTTGTGGACATGTCGCCGTCGATTGTTATGCGGTTGAAGCTTTTGCCTACGGCGTATGAAAGAGCCTGCTTGATTGTGGACTGGCTCGCGTCGGCGTCGGAGCCGATAAAGCAAAGCATCGTCGCCATATTGGGCTCTATCATGCCCGCGCCCTTTGCCATGCCGGCGATTCTAAACATTCTGCCGTTGCAAAGAACCTGCGCGCATACGACCTTTATTTTTGTGTCGCTAGTGAGAATCGCGGAGGCGGCCTTCAGCCCGTTTTCCTTTGTGGGGGCGGCGCACGCGGCGGCCTCGGCTATGCCCTTTGAAATCTTTTCCATCGGGAGGCGCTCGCCTATTCTGCCCGTTGAGCAGACCAAAACCTGGTGCTTTTCGCAGCCGATGGCGCCCGCCACTTTCGCGCAGGTTTCGGCGGCGTCGCGAAGCCCCTCACCTCCCGTGCAGGCGTTTGCGTTGCCCGAGTTTGCGACGATTGCGGATATTGTCTGCGTAAGCGAAAGGTGCGCGATGTCGGTAAGAACGGGGGCTGCCTTGACGTCGTTTGTGGTGAACACGCCCGCGGCGGCGCAGGGGCGGTCGAGCTTTATAAGCGCGAGGTCGAGGCGGTTAAAGTCGTTCTTGTTTCTGATGTCGCAGGCGACGCCCGCGAGGCTGAAGCCGTCAACCTCCGCAAGACCCGCGCAGTTGTCCGTAATTTCGATAGTGTAAGATTTGCCCATATTTTCTCCTTTGCGACTGTTTTTAAATTTTACAAAAGCCCCGCCGATTCGTCGAAGCCGAACATTATGTTCATAATCTGGACGGCCTGGCCGCTCGCGCCTTTTACGAGATTGTCTATCGCGCTCGTTATTACGAGGTTTTTCGTGCGCGAATCGTAAACCGCGGAAATGTCGACCCTGTTTGTGCCGCTTACGCTCAGAGTGTCGGGATACTCGCCGCTTGGCAGAACCTTTACGAACTTTCTGCCCGCGTAGGCCTTGTTCCAGATTTTATAGACTTCCTCAACGCCCTCGAACTTTGCGGGAACGGTGACGGTTGTGGAAATTCCCCTCGTTGCGGGAGCCAAATGCGGGTTGAACTGCACTATCACATCGCTTCCAAACGCGATTGAAAGCTGCTCCTCGATTTCCGAAAGGTGGCGGTGCTTCGGAAGCCCGTAGGCCTTCATGCTTTCGTTTCTTACGCAGTACGAATACATCATGTCGGCCTTTCTGCCGCCGCCTGAAACGCCGCTGTAAGAGTCTATAACGATTCCGCGCGGGCTTACGGCTCTCTCTCGCATAAGAGGTATTAGAGGGGTTAGTATGCTCGTCGGGTAACAGCCCGGGCAGGCGATTAGCCTGTCGGCCTTCGACACCGAGAAAAGCTCCGGAATCACGTATTTTCCGAGCTTCAAAAGCTCGGGCGCGGGGTGCGGCGTCTTGTAAAATTCAAGATACCTCTCCAAAGAGCCGAGGCGGAAGTCCGCCGAAAGGTCGAGAACCGTTTTGCCCGCCGCCAAAAGAGCCGAGGCGTACTCTGCCGCGACCCCGTGCGGAAGCGCCAAAAACCAGACGTCGATGTCCGCCATTTTTGCCTGCCCGGCGGGGTCGCTTTTTATGAATTTAAAGTCCTCCGAAAAGATATGGCGAAGCAGCGGCATGTCCTCCACAACCGGCTTGCCCTCCAAAGAGCGGGAAGTGACCGCTTTAAGTTCAATATTCGGGTGCCTGCCCAGAATCCGCATAAGCTCTATGCCGGCGTATCCGCTCGCGCCCGTAACTCCTACTCTTAATTTTTCCATAAATTCTTAAATAATAAAAAATAAATCTACCACACTTTTTCGGGCAAAGGCAACCTTAATTTGCGCGCGAATCCGCTTTTTTAACGCGATAAACGCGCGAAAAAAACCCGCGCGTAAAACCGCGCGGGCGCAAGGGATTTTCGGATTTTTTATTTGCGGATTTTTGCGGAATTTTTCGGGAGTTTTTTTAAAGCCCCGCAAGCGCCCCGTCAAAATCCTTCCACACGGGCTCGTAGCCCTTCGAGCGTATCATTTGGGCGAAGTCCTCGACGGAGCGGTTGTCGTTAATTTCAAACTGCCCGCCAGCGCTTTCGGGCTCGGCGTACCCGCCGGGCTTTGTCGAGCTTGCCGCGCTCATTTGCGTAACGCCAAGCCCCACAAGGCCGTCGCGCAAAAACCTCGGCTCGCGCGTGGAAACGGTAATCGCCAAATGCTCCATAAAAATGCGCAGGGCGCAGACGATTTTAACAAGATCTCTGTCGTTGGGCACAAATTCGTCCCGAGCCACAAAGCGGCTCTCGGCGGGGCGCATTCTCGGAAGGCTGATTCCAACGCGGGCATGGTAGTAGTTCTTGTACAAAAACTTCGCGTGCATCGCGCAGGAAATTATCTCGAACCGCCAGTCGTTAAGGCCGAACAAGGGGCCGAGCCCCACAACCCTCATTCCCGCCTCGGCGGCTCTTTCGGGCGTGCCCAAACGCCACTTGTAGTTGGATTTCGGCCCGCTCGGGTGCATGGTTTTGTAAACGTCCGAATCGTAGGTTTCCTGAAATACCGTAAGCCCCTCGCAGCCGTCCGCCACAAAGCCCCTGTAAACGGCCACGGGCGACGGCGCGATTTCAACGGAAACCGACGGGAATTTTTCCGCGGCGATTTTTACGCACTCGTTTATGTAGCCCAAATTTACGAGCTTCGGGCTTTCCCCCGAAACAAGCAGTATGCTGCGGAACCCCATTTTGTGAGTGGCCTCAACCTCCGCTTTAACCTCGCCAAGAGTAAGAGTTTTGCGCTCTATGTTGTTTCGCTTCGCGAACCCGCAATATTTGCAGTTGTTGACGCACTCGTTCGACACGTAAAGCGGCACGAACATTCGCATTGTTTTGCCGAAATTTCTTTCGGTAATTTCCTTGGAGCGGCGCGCTAAAACCTCCAAAAATTCGTCGGCGGCGGGCGAAAGCATAGCGGCGAACTCCCCAAAGCCGACCCGCTTTGAAAAAACCGCCCTTAAAGCGTCCGCCCTCGAAGCGCTTTTCGACATTTCCGAAAGCCCGCGGGCGTCCTGCGGCTTAAACTCGTCAAAAAATCCCATAAGCTAATCCAAAAACGCCGTAAGCGGGCTTGTCGGCGAGGCTTTTACAGACGCTCCCGCAAAAGCCGCGTTTAAAGATGCGCACCTGCCCGCCTCTACAGCCTGCGCAAACGCCCGCGCCATTTTTGCGGGGTCTTTGGCGATTGCGATTGCGGTGTTAACCAAGACGGCGTCCGCGCCGATTTCCATGGCCTCGGCGGCGTGGCTTGGCAGGCCTATGCCCGCGTCCACAACTACGGGAACCCTCGCCTGCTCTATAATAATTTCAATCTGCGCGCGGGTTTCGACGCCCCTGTTTGTGCCTATCGGCGCGCCCAAAGGCATTACGGCGGCCACGCCCGCGTCCTGAAGCCTCATCGCAAGGCAGGGGTCGGCGTTTATGTAGGCCAAAACCTTGAAGCCTTCTTTTACGAGAATCTCGGCGGCCTTGAGAGTTTCGATGGGGTCGGGCAAAAGGTAGTTCGGGTCCGGATGGACTTCGAGCTTCAAAAAATCCCCCAGCCCCGCAGCCCTGCCAAGGCGCGCGATTCTGACGGCCTCGCCCGCGTTCAAAGCTCCCGCAGTGTTGGGCACTACCAAATATTTTGAGGGCTCCAAAAAGTCCAAAATATCGGCGTTTTCGTCTTTTTCAGCGCCCAAAGACGCCCTCTTTAAAGACACCGTCGCAAGCGACGCCCCGCTTTGCGCGAGCGCCTCCTTCATCGCCTTGTTTGAAGAAAATTTGCCCGTTCCCACAAACAGGCGGGAGGCGAACTCCCTCCCTCCGACAATCAATTTATCAGTGTTTTCCATCATTCTTTCTCCGCAAATTCAACCGCCAGCTTAAAATATTTCAAGATTTCAGGGTCGGGCGCCTTTATTCGGATTTTTGAAAGCTCGTCGAACATCGCCTCGGGAGCCCTGCCGCGAAGCTGGTACGTTTCGCGGAACTTCAAGTCGAGCAGCGCCCTCGCGCCCTCCACCCTCATGCCCTGTATTCTCATAAACGGGCTGTTGAGGGCGGCGTAGTCGATTTTCTTTTTTTGGGCGGGGGGCTTCATTTCG
>JAGBOM010000276.1 GCA_017633865.1 Opitutales bacterium | reverse complement strand
CCGTCGGAGGCGCGGACATCATCGAGTTTTTCGACGGGGCGAACGCGGACAAGTATTTTTACGTTTACATAAAAATAGACCCATACGGCATTGAGCGAAGCTTCGACGGCAAGCCCGTTTGGAGGCCTTACAACGCTTTGGGCATGGGAGTTTGGAGGATACGATAATGGAAAAATCGCTTATAGCCTTAACGGCGCTATTGCCCGCAGCGGCCGCGAGCGCGGACATATTTACGGACATCGCAAAAATCGAGGCTTTTGACAAAATCGATGCTAATGAATGCGTCTCCGGCATTTATTATGCCGGCGAGAAAAATCCCCGCTTCGAGCTCTCGCCCAAGCTTAGGGCGATGTCGGACGAGCTGCGCATTCGATCCGAATATCCAGACGCCTGGCGAATGTACGCCAGGGGAGAGGTAGAGGACTTCTCGTATTTCGGATTCAAGCTATGGCAAATGGAGTCGGGGCGAATCGCCCGCGAGGAATTTTTCGGCGAGCTTCAAAACTACATATCCAAAAACTTCAAATACTAAAGGAAAGCAAATGAAAAGAACCATTACAGGCATACTATCAACCATTGCGATAGCGGCTTCCGCAATCGCAATCGAACAGTCCCAAATCGACGCGGCAAACGCCATTACGGCTAACGGCCCGATTGAGGTTAACACGGAGCTAGTCAATACCTTCAAGCCCATTTTGGACGTGGGCCTTGGCGACGCGGAGGCCTACGTCGCGCTCGCAAAGGCCCACGCAAACAACATCGGAAGGTGGAACTACTGCGCCGGCAAGACCGCCGAAACTCTCGGCATCGAAATCCCCGCAGCGCTCGACGACTATCTCTCGGGCGGGGCGAAGCCCCACGCAAGGGCCATAGCGTCGAGGGAATATTACGAGGCCTTGAAGGCCCGAAACTTTAAGGCCGAAAGCGGCTACAAAATGGCCGAATACCGCATAGAAATGCTCGCCTTGAACACCTACGCAGACCCCGAAGCGGCCCTAAAGTTCGTGGGCGAAAAGACGGTCGCGCGGGATTTCGACAAGCTTCTGAAAGCCGTCCGCAGGGCAAGACTTGGCGCAGAGGCGAAATACAAGCTGCTAAGCAAAATCGCGACCGATTTTGAGCAGTATAAGGAGACAATTAAACCCGTTGCGGATAATTGGGAGAGCCTCCAAGCGGATAAAAACGAGGCGTTTATGGACTGCTACGCAGAGGCGAAGCTGAACTCTTTGAACAAATAACGGAAAGGATAAATCATGGCTGAAACAAAAACCTGGAAGCAAAGCGTCGGGACATTTCTGACGGCAAAAGGCGCCATTATAGGCGGCGCGCTTGTGGTTATCGGCTCAATACTTGAAGGCTCAACAAACTGGATAGACGGAGTCGTGCAAATCGTAAAGTCGATTTTCGGAGCATAATTATGTGGGCTTTGGCATTCGCAAGGCTTTTATTGGCCGTCTTTCGGGCTTTCCCAAGCATTGAAAAGCTTGCGGAATTCGCCGTAAGGCTGTCCAAGGAGGTTAAGCGGGCCAAAGCCCTTCGCCGCAAAAATGAAAAAGACAAGGCTGTTGACAACGCTATTGACGGCGTGCGCAATCCTTAGCGGCTGCGTCGGCGCGGAGCTGGACAATGCGGAAAGGCTTATGAAGCGCCCGGACTTCGCCCGCGCAAAGGCCGCCGCGCCCGAATGGTGCCGCGACGCGCTAAAGACCATCAACTATCTGGAAATGGAGCTGGAATCGCAATGATCCCCGAAAGCCGAGAATTGGAACGCATTGAAAAACGCCTCGACAATCTGGAGCACACAATCTACGGCAACGGACATAAAGGCCTTAAATCCGAGCTTATCGAGCTCAAGGCCGAAATCAACACCTTCAAAAAAATCGCCCTATGGCAGATTGGAATATTGATTGCGATATTTTGCGCAGTTGCAGAAAGTTTATTTTGATTTCAGCCTTTTCAAAGCATCTTTATAAACCGATTTCGCGTCCCAGTCGGGGTTTGTCCCAATAATATCGTCAAAAATGCGCAGCCATTTTGAAGTTCTAAACATATGCAAATCCTCCCTTCCGACCTTGCCGTTTTTCCCCGTGAAATCTTCCGTTTGGGCCAGCAGGCATCGCAATTCATCGGCGGGCATTTGCTTTTCGTTTATCAAGTCCGAATATTTTTTCAACTCCAAATCCGACGGCGCGCGCCCGAGCATTTCCAAAAACGCCATTTTTACGACGGCCTCACGCTCGGCTTCCCCGTAGGAATACGCCCTATACCCCTTGAAAAATCCGCCGGCGCTTGTTGGGCCGTGGTTGCATCTTAGAAGATGCTCTATTGAGCGCTCGACGGGCTTGAAATCTTTTTGGATTTTTGAATTTGAAACGCTTTGGGGGTCGTATATAAATGCACCCGGCTCGTCGCACAAAACGGAACGCAACCCGTCGGCATAGCCGGAATTTTTACCCCCAGACTTATTCCCGGCCACCTCGAATCCGTCCACGCCGGACATAACAAACCCGTATGCGGAAGCGTCCCCGGCCAATTCGTTGTCCGTTATTTTCGCGCCCAGAAACAATTTATACGGCTTTGTCTTCGGATTCCAAATGCACGCGCCCATAGGAACCGCCACATGGATTCTCGCGCCTGCGGCGTCTATCAAATTATTTTCAACGGACACCGAATAGTCGTACTTCCTTGTGGCATCCGGCCCTTCAAGCATAGCGTCAATTTTGTCGACTTCATAGCAATACAATCCGTCCACTAGATTTATGCCGCCCAAAAGCTCCCTTGAAACCGCGGCGATTGCGTTGTTCTTAACTAAAGTTCCGGGCGCGCTAAACAAGACTATGCCCCCGTCCGTCGCGTCGACAATGATGTTGTTTGCGATTTTCGTATTTTTCGCGCCGCAGCCTATGCCGTCCCCCCATTTGAAGGGGGTTTCGCCGTCGCGCCTGCCGTTGCCCCTTGCGTCCACGCCGCTTCCGAATATTATTAAATTTTCTACCCTGGCGCCATTAGCCCCTTCGTTGACCTTGATTGACGACCACGTCCTGGCGTTTATTAGGACGCAATTTTTTATCGTTTGGTTTGCGGAATTGCCGCCGAGCCAAACCATTTCCTGCCCTTTGCCCTCAAACGGCGGCAGCTTATACCTATTCCCGTCCAAAACGACATTTTCGATTAGTATTCCGCTTTTGGAGTTCGAATTTATAATTTGCCCGCATTCGGGATTTGCGATCCTTAAAACGGCGTACTCGGAAATTCTCCCCGCGCCTTTTGTGTATATCTTTTGCCCGTCTTTTTGGAAAAATATCGGCTCGGTCGCCTCGTAAATCCTGGACTTTACAAGGGCCGCGTCCCTGCCCGATTTTATCGCGCGCAAAATCCCCTGAAAATCTTCGGCCACGGCCTCCTCCGCGCAGCAAACCTTAAAAGAGGCTAGAAAAAATGCGACGAGAAATATTTTCAACATATTCATAGAATCTTATTATTGGACTTTTATTTCGGAAATTCGCCATGAGCCCTCTTTAAGGCCGTTGTTTTCGATCAAGATAAACCGAACATTTTGGGGCGAGCGGAATTTTATAAAATCCGAGGACGCCAGTTCGGCATAGTCGATTTCGACAAGGCGCATATCGTCTGCATATTTTCCGGCATAAACTTTCGGGGCTATAACCCGGGCGTCTTTATGTTTTCCGAGCAGCAACTCTACGCCGGACACGTCTTTAATTTTGTCCAAGCCGAAGAAGAACCATTGCCCGGGCTCCCTATTGGGGGCGCCGGTCCAAGAGGTTGAGATCATGTCGTCAAAAGCCAATTTAGCCCATCCCGGATGGTCGCGCGCGCTTGCGATGCATCTTTTCCCGACCCTATCAAGATCTTTTATATATACCGAAGAATCGTTTATAAAATCCATTTCGGAAATATTTGAGCCCTTAATATTTTCCAATTTCACAAACTTGGCCTTATGCGGATTCTTGAAAGCCAGCCTATATTTATTCTTCGAGAGCTCGCTGGCGGCATATTCGATTTCCGCCATATCGCAAAGATCTTCCCCCGCAAAGATTTTCCATGAATCCGGCTTAGATTCGGAATTTACGTCCAGCGCCTTTAACATACGGGTATTTGGGAACTCTAAAAAGAAACAGCTTAGCTCGCCTTCCGCTTCGAATCGGGTTTCCGGGTCGCCGTCAAAGGCGTTTTTTACAGAGTCGGACAAGGCGGCCGCTTTTATCCCGAAGGGCATGTCAATCATTTTAAAGCCCTTCAAATCGCCGCGCCTTAGCTTTATTATCTTTTCAGCAATAGCTTTGTCTTCGGCGTTTTCGATTAGGAAATCGCAAATTTCGCCATCGAAGGCTTTTGAATTTTTTAATACGCAGTAAATCGTGTTTTCCAGAACCTTTGTGCTCTCCGCGTCTTGGGTTTTGTACAGATCGAAAATCTGCCCTAAAATTTCGGGGGTTTTCCACTTGCAAAGCTCCTGCGCCGCCAAATCCTTAAAACCCTGGCGATACGCCAAAATGCACAGGCGCGCGTTGTCGTCCGTTTGGTTCAACGCAAGCAATTGCAGACAGCGCATTTTTTCGTCCGGATTAGAAGAGCTTTCAAAGCGTGTTTTTGCCAAATCCGCAATCTTTTCGCATTTTTCCCCCGCATTTTGCAGGAGGCTTAAAGCAAGCAATTTGTCTTCGCTGGAATTGTCGCCGGATATTATATTCAAAAGGAATTCGGCTTCGCCGTCGCTTATAGGCGCCTTGGACAAGGTTTTAAGCAAAAGCTCCTTGGGCCTGCCGCTTAAAGACGCTTTTATCCCCCATATGCATTTTAGTCTGTTTTCGCCCTTTATCGACGAAATAAGCGACGAGGCCTCGTCGGCCTCCCTTTCGGAATAAAGTTCGGCAAAATTAAAAGCCGTGCGCAAGTCGTCCAATTTCCCGAATTTTACGATCGCGCTTGTAATCGCGAGCGCAAATTTTGAATCCTTCGCCGTTAGCCGAATTATATCTTCATAGGCTTCCCCGCGCAAAGTAAGCGCATTTATTAGAGGCGCTTGCAATTCATCAGGCAAAGTTTTAAAGCTTATATATTTCGGGATTTGAATATGCCTATGGTTGCCCAAAAAGCCTATAGAGTCTTTTGTTACTAAACTTAAATCGACCTCCTCGCCGACTTCAATCAGCGATTTTACCGCCTGCTCTTTTAATTCCTTGGGCGTCGCATTTTCGCTTAACAGTTTTTTGGCGCGCGCTTTTGCTATTTCGGCGGCATTAGGTGTCTTTATTTTTGAAACCGCCCTTAAGCTGCAAACAAGCGCATATTCCGGGGCGTCGCAGTCCAAAAGCCTCTCCAAGTTTGCGGCGGCATCTTTATCTTTGGATTCCCCTATAATGCGTATCAAACTTTCGACATACTTCCGATTTTTCACGTCGGGAAGCGACCGTTTAATCTCGCCTAATAGGATTTCGGAATTCTCCTTCAAAGAAGTGCGCGAAAGCAATCCCGCCAGGAATCTTTTGTAAAGCGGCGTGCCTATATCCGCCCCAAATTCATCCAGGCAAATTTTTGAGACCGCATCTTTGCTTTTCGGATTTTTTGAAATGCGCAAATTAATTTTTTCCGAAACGCTTTTAAAGATGCTAGAATTTTCGTCTTCAATATTTCTTAAATAAACAATCGCCGATTCTGGGCTTGTCATGGCGTCGGGGCTGCAGCCTTCCAATTTGAAACTCCCCGATAGATACTGTATGGCCCTAATGCAAAAACCCGCAAAGCCGCTTGAATCCCCCCAACAATCTTCGCACTCGGAAAACGCGCAATAAAAGATTTTTCCCCTGCCATAATCCTTAATCCACGCAAGGGGAACTGACGTTTTTTCGGGCCGGGCTAAATATTCGCCATCCACATCTAAAAGAACCTGCACATCGGGGCGCGGCTTCCCCGCCGCCGAAGAAATATCTATATTGTCCCGCAATAGAAAACGCTTGTATTTG
>JAGBOM010000036.1 GCA_017633865.1 Opitutales bacterium | reverse complement strand
CTGCCTTTGCTTCGGCCTCCGCCTTTTCAGCGGCTTCCTTAGCGGCCTTTGCGGCTTCCTCCGCGGCCTTTGCCTCGGCCTCGGCCTTAGCCTGCGCCTCGAGCTTGGCGTTTACATCCGACAAGAGCTCTTGGACTCTTTTGTCGTTCGGAGACATCTTTAGCAATTCCTCATACGCCGATTTTGCCTTGGCAAAGTCGCCGTTTTCGTTTGCCGAAATGGCCGCCACCATTAGATGTATTTTTTCTTGGGATTGATCCGCCTGCTGCGCCAATGCGGAGCCCGCAAGGGATATACACGAGACAACCGCCGCTGCCGCGGCCAAGTTTCTATGCGATTTTCTGTTCTTCATATACCGTTATATTTGAAATATGTTGGTTATATATTATGACTATCTTTTTATTTTAAAAGCTTTTTTTTCAATAAATATGAAATTTCTTCAAAGCCGCTACTTTTGCAGCTTATTACCGTCTCTGCCGATTTTCATTTTTTCAACCGGCAAATCTCCCTTTGCGGAAACTTTTTCGACAACCGCGAACCCGTTTTCAAAGTCCAACTCCTTTACGGTATAGACTGCGTCCTCGGTTTTGCGGGTGTCGCCGACAGCCTTGACTTCCCAGTTGCCCCCGACGGATGATTTGTCGGAAACGAGAACCAAGGCTTTCGAGTCTTCGATAAATGTGGGCTTGTCGTTATAAATAAGAATATCCTTGCCCAGATTGTCGTCCCGAAGCAGGACTTTTACTGTCGTTTCAATTATATTCTCTTTATTGCGAGCCGTGCTTTTTTCGAAATTCTTTACTGTTATGCCGCTTTTCATTAGCTTGCCGGTTTTGGGCTGGCGGACCATAATCTGCTCGTTTAGCTTGCCTATCATCGAGAAGTTGTTGGCCTCGTCGTAGAGCTGAACCATAATGGCGTCGTCCGGGCCGATAAAATAGCCGCGGTATTTAACGGGGTACGGATCGTTGCGGACCTCGCCGAACTTAAAGCCGAAGCCCTGCTCTATCGTCTTTTGGGAATTCGGCGGCTGGACGACAAACTTGCCGTCGGCGTCCACCCAGATTTTCGGCGGCGTGAAAAGCTGGAAGAGCCACATTTTATCTTCGGACTGCGGCTGCGCTACGGGCCACTGTTTTGTTTCAAGCTTGATTTCGGGAACCTTTTTGAATTCCCAAGCCTCGCCGCCGGGGGCGGACTTCAAAACCTTTTGGGTTTGAGCCTGCGCCGCGTCGGCCGCGGTTTTTGTCTGCTGGTAGAAATAGACGGAACCCGCGAGCGCCAAGACGGCGAAAACAAATAAAACTTTATCGTATTTCATTTGAATTTCTCTTTCTAATTATTCGTCTTCCCCCTCGGGCTTGGCCGGCTTGGCAGGCGCTTTTTCGGCGTCGACCTCGACATACTCGATTACAAAGGTAAATTCGGAAAGGTTTTCCGAAACAACCGGCTCTCTCGAAGGCTCCACGACCTTCTCCTCGCCCGCGGCCTTGCCGTCTTCGGATTCCGAGAAGAACTCCTCGACCTCCGCCGACGCAGCCGGCTTTTTGGATTTTGAAACCGCGCCGAAGCTTTCCACATACGGCTTAACCTCGACAGAGCGCACCACGAGCATCAAATCGTAGGAGTTGAGGTTGTTCAGGAAGCGGCGCATAGACTCCGTATAGCCCGTAAAGGATATTTTAAACGAGATGGCGTTTATGCTGCCTTCCTTTCTGGAGGTTATGTATTTGTCTATCTGGAAAGTGTCGTCGGAAGCGGTTATTTTGGAGGTTCTCCTCGTTTTAGAGGCGGCGGCCTTTTCGGCCTCGGCTGCCTGCTCGGGCAGAAGGAACTCCCGCTGTATCGAAAGCAGGCGCATCGGGGATTCCGCCTTGGAGTCCCAAAGCTGCCTTACGATATAGTCCAAAATGTTGAACTGCTTCCAGATGGCGGGCACGGCGGCGTCGGCCATGGGGCTTGCGTCGCTTTCGACATACTTTTTAAAGGAGTAGCTGAAATTTGCGGGAACTTCTATGCCCCTTTCCTCCGCGGCGCGAGTCCAGCCCTGAACCGCCGACCTCATATACTGCTGGAGCGCGTAGCCCTGCTTGTAGGGCGACTCCTTCAGGATTTCGGAGCTCTTGCTGCTTAAATCTTTGCCGAGAAGGTCGAGCCTTTCCCTGAGAATCGCCAAATTTTTGTCGGCGAGCTCGAGGTTCTCCTTGCCCGGGTCTTGCGACACCGCCTGATTGTAGCGATTCCTGCTGCTTTTCACGCTTTTTTGGGCGGCGTTGTTTTGGGAGACCAAAACCAGGCTGTAAACCAGCCCGCCGGCGAACACCGCCAAAAGAAGCGCAAATACCGCGGTAAAAATCGGATGTTTCTTAAAATTGTTCATAATTGTTAAATTATATGGGTTTATCCGGATTTACAACAAGCGTGAAGTTGAATTTCAGGATTCTCTTGTTGCGGGTATCTGTGCCTTCGACAGTGCTTTTCTCGATGAAGGCGGATTTCGTGAAGGACGACAGAAGCTCGTCCATCTTCTTGATGGCCTTGGCGGAGTCGTACTGGCCGTCGGCGTCGGCGTCGCGCAGAAGGAATCTGCCGGAGAGGCGCAGGCGGTAGTCGGGCTTGCCGTTCTTTTCGGAGCGGACAACCTTGAGGTCGTCAAGCCAAACGTCTTTGGCCTCAAAAATTCTGCGCTCCAAGTCCGCGAACAGGTTTATCCAGTTCGACTTCGACTTCGCGAGAACCTCGAGGTCCGCAATCTTGCTTAAAAGGGCTTTGGCCTGCTCCTTCTTGTCGTCGATGTCGGCCTTGTTCTTTTCTATTGAGGGGCACGCGAGCTTGTAGGCGTTAGCGATTTTCCTGTTTGTGTCGATAGACGCCCTGAGGCTTAAAATCGGCAAGGCGGAGGCGCAGGCAAGCATGGCCGCGCTCAAAAGCAGCCACGGCATCTTGCGCTTAAACGCGTTCTCCTCCGTAATGTGCCTGGGCAGAAGGTTCAGCCCGACGGACGCAGGCAGCACCATTCTCGCGGCCTCGCCCACTATTTCGCTTAGGTGGACGGAGCTGTTCTTAACCACGTCTATATTTACGCCGGGGGCTACGGACAGGCTCGACAAAACGTCTATGTACTGGACGTCCACCTGAAGCTCCTCGCTCAAATACTCGGGAAGGCCGGGGGTAAGCGAGCCGCGGCCCGAAAGGTAAAGCTTGCACGGGGTTTCGGCGCCCTTGCGCTTGTAGTTTAGTATGGAGCGCTTCAGCTCCGTCGAAATTCTTTTTGCGACCGCGCGTATGGAGCTTTTGAGAAGCTGGGCGACCGCGTCTGAAGATTCCATCTTGGCGGGGTCTTCAAAGAAGGCGCGCTTTACGGCCTCGGCCTGCATGAAGCTCTTGCCGAGATTGTCGCTAATCGACTGCGTTATGGCGTTGCCGCCTATGGAAACGCTCCTCACAAAAAAGTCGTCCGCGGAGTGCGCGATAATCAGGTTGGAGGACTTCGCCCCGATGTTTAAAATCATCGAGTTTTCCTCAAGGCCGCAATATTTCCATGCGTTAAAGTCGAGAATGGAGGCGGCCTCCAATGTCGCGGGAGCCAAAGAGCCGAAAGTTACCGCCGCGCAAAAATCGTCAGCCTCGTTCGCCTTCATAGAGGCGAGCAGAATTTCCGTTTCGATTCCGTCGTCGGAAATTACCTGATAGCTCCACGAAACCTCGCTTAAATCGTAGGGGATGTTTTTCTTGGCCTCAAAGGCCACAACCTCCTCGCGCCTTGCGGCGTCGACATGGGGAACGGCTATCGTCTTGGTTAAAAGGCTCGCCGACGGGACGATTATGTGCGCCCTGCCGCCGAGCTTCATTGATTTCAGCGCAACATTCAAGGCCGGAAGCCATGCTTCG
>JAGBOM010000275.1 GCA_017633865.1 Opitutales bacterium | reverse complement strand
CGATTACGTCTATAGTGCCGTCGCAAAGCCCGGCGATTATAGCCTGCCTATCCTCCTCGGAGCGCAGGGGCGGGTTCATTTTCGCGTTGGTGTTGAAGCCGTCGCAGGCGGCGTCGGTAAGGGCGATATGGTGCGGGGTGGCCTCGGCGGAAACCTTCACGCCCTGCGCCTTCGCGCCGCGCACGATGCCGACGGAGTATGCGCTTGAAAGGTGCTGGAGGTGCACCCTCGCCCCCGTGTAGCGCGACAATATTACGTCTCTTGCCACAATCAAGTCCTCCCCCGCAGCCGGCCAGCCCGCAAGCCCGAGCCTGCAAGACCATTCGCCCTCGTGTATTTGGCCTTTGGAGGTCGTCCAGGCGTCCTGGCAGTGGTCCATCACGATTAGCCCGAACATGTCGGCGTATTCGAGGGCGCGGCGCATAAGCTCGTGGTTTTGCACACAGGCGCCGTCGTCGGTAATTGCGATAACGCCCGCGTTTTTCAAGGAGCCTATGGGGGCGAGGCGCTCGCCCTTTCTGCCCTCTGTTATGCAGCCTGTCTGGTAGACGCGGACAAGGGCGTTTTGCTTTATAAGCTCGTCGATGAGCCTGACCGTAGCGGTGTTGTCGACGGGCGGGACGGTGTTGGGCATTGCCACGACGCTTGTTATGCCGCCCGCCGCCGCCGCGCGGGTTCCCGTTAGTATGGTTTCCTTCGAGGTTTGGCCGGGCTCGCGAAGGTGCGCGTGGATGTCGACAATTCCCGGAATCAGCGCCGCGCCCTTTGCGTCGATAACGGCGGCGTCTTTCGGGGCGGATTTTGAAAACGCCCCGTTTTCGACATAAACGTCTTTTATTTCGTCGATATTGTTTGCGGGGTCCACAACCCTCGCGCCTTTAACTATAAAATTTTTCATGCTCTACCTCCTCGATTTTTCCGCCGCCTGAAGGCACAAGTGCAGCACCGCCATTCTGACTGCCACTCCGTTTGTCACCTGCTTTAATATTACCGACCTCGGCGAGTCCGCAAGATAGGTGTCAAGCTCCACACCCCTGTTTACCGGGCCGGGGTGCATAATTATAGCGTCTTTTTTAAGCCAGCCCTCCCGCGTTTGGTTAAGGCCGAAGACGTTCGCGTATTCGCCTATCGAGGGGAAGTGCGTTTCGCCCTGGCGCTCGTGCTGTATTCTTAAAAGCATTACGGCGTCGGCGTCGGAGACCGCGTCGCGGAGGTCGTACTTGATTTTTACGCCCATTTTTTCAAAGTCGCGCGGGATTAGCGTGGAGGGGCCGGCGAGCGTCACCTCAACGCCCTGCCGCTGGAGGCAGTAGATGTTGGAGCGCGCCACCCTGCTAAAGAGAATGTCGCCCAAAATCGTGACATGCAAGCCCGACAGGTTTTGGCCGAAGCGCTCGCGGAGCGTGAAAGAGTCGAGCAGAGCCTGCGTCGGATGCGCGTGGGCCCCGTCGCCCGCGTTTACCACGGGGATTGCAAGCCTTTCGGCGAGGTATTCGGCGGCTCCAGCGGCGCTATGGCGGATTATTATCATGTCCGAAGTTATCGCCTCCAGATTTTTGGCTGTGTCCTTCAGCGTTTCGCCCTTTGTGATTGACGAGGCCGAGGAGTTCACCGCAAGCACGTTCGCCCCGAGGCGGCGAGCCGACATCTCAAACGCGTTGCGCGTGCGGGTGCTCGGCTCAAGGAAGAAGGTTACTATGTTCTTCCCCTGCTGGTAGGGCAAAGTTCCCGACTCGGAAACGATTGTCTTTTTAAAAACTTCCGCAAGCGACATTACTTCGTTAATTTCCGCAAGCGACAAATCCTTTATGTTTGTGAGGTCTTTTCGGGACCAGTTGAAACCGTCTAAAAACTTGGAGGCAATCATACGCAAAATTTTCGCACATATTGAAGTTTCGCGGGAGGCTTGTCAAAGTAATTTCGCCGCCCGAAAAAATTTTCCGCATGGCTATATAATCGCCCGCAAAAAAGGCTTTACTAAGGAAAAATTCAAAGCAAAATGCCTTATCATGATTTTAGATAGCTTCATTATTAACCGAATCCCTGAATTTGAAAAGGCCGGGGTTTTAGACGCGG
>JAGBOM010000274.1 GCA_017633865.1 Opitutales bacterium | reverse complement strand
TTTTGTTTTTTTTCTTGCTCATAGAACTGCGCTCAAAATCTCTGCCTCAAAACAAGATAGCTTACCCCGGGTTTATTTTTCATATTTTTAATTAGACTATTTTTTATTCGGATTTAATCTGAAGGAGCTATTAAACGAAGTTTAATGCGCCTTTTGGCAAGAGGCGCGGGGCTCCGCGCCGATGTATCACAGAGAGGAAGCGGAGCTTCCAATGGTCAAGGGCTCCGCTCTTGTTTAGGCGCATTGATTTTGGATGCAGTTCAAGGCGCAAAAAAATCCCGCGATAGGAGTGTACATAAAAGTACATGACTATTGCGGGATTTTTGCAGCAACGCAGAAATGCGCCAAAATCAATCGCCTAAACAAAAAAAGAAGGCGTTCGACCTACCCCAAGGTCGAACGCCACTTTATTTTCTATCTTATTTACCCCATCTCTCTTTCGAGAGAAAGTCTTAATTTTGTCTATAAGCATTGCGCAAATTTTCCGTTTGTCAAACTTTTTTTAAAAATTTTTAAAAAAATTTTCGCAAAGCCGAAAAATTGCGCAAAACGCCTATTTTCTCCTCCTTCTCGCCTCCGCGCACAACGCCAGAGCCGCGGCTGAAAGCGCAAGCGCCGTTTTGGCGGGCTCGGGCACAGCAGCCAAATAAACGGCGGCCACGCCGCTTAAATCGAAGCCCGGGGAGCCGTGCGTCGGGTACGCGTCGTAAATCGGCGTTCCCGAGGAGTCGAGCGTGTTGCCGTCGCCCACGACGTCGACAATCCTGACGTACCTTATGTTGTTGAAATCCAAAAACACGTAGTTCGACAAAAAGTCGGAGACGTAGTCGCTTGAAAATGTTTCGCCGCCGCTTTGAATGTAGTCGTAAACCTGCTTGAGCTCCTCGAGGTCGTATCCGCCGCCGTTGCCTATGGAGTATTTGCTGCCGAGGTTGTAGACGTAGGTGGGGTCGTTCACGCCGCCGCCCTCGACGTTGTCGGGGCCAACGGGCTCGGAGCCCAAATAAAAATTCGGGAAGCGCACAAAGTGCGAGCCGTCGGTAGAAACCTCGACAAAGCCGAACTCCAAGAATGTGTCGTTTAGGGCGTTTTCAAAAACGACGAAATCGTATCCGGCGCCGTTGTAAATGGAGCCGCCGAAAGAGAGCGTAATCGAGCCCGCGTCGCCCAGCACCACGACTTCGCTTGTGTCGGTCATGGTGGCTTTGCCGAGGGCGTTTTGGGTGTTTCGCCAAATCGGGGGGACGTTTGTGGGGTTGTAGCTTTCGACCTTGCTTGCCCAGCCCGCGAAATTGACGCTGCCGCCCCACGCGCAGTTTCCGTTCGCGTCTATCGCACGGCTGTCGGGCGAGGTCGCGCTCCCGCAGAAGGCGATTACGATGTCTAAAGGCTCGTAGTAGACGCCCTCGTACATCGGGATAAAGGCTTTAGCGTTGGCCGCCAGAGCCGCCGCGCAGGAAACCGAAAACAATAGGAGTTTTTTCATGATGGCTAAAATTTAAGGTTGATGCCGGCCTTAATCATGCGCCCCATCGCGGGGTAGTAGGCGCCGCTCCAGCCGCAGGATATGTATTTTTCGTCAAACGCGTTTTCGACGGAGACGAATGCGGAAAAATATTTCGTGTATTGGAAGTTCGCCTGGAAGTCGAAAGTGTAGTACGAGGGGATTTTGCGCGCGGTGTTGGCCCAGTCGTTGCCTTCGTATTGGCTGTCGGAAAAATTCACGCGGGCGATAAGCCTCAGCCACTCGAAGGGCTTTGCGTAGACCGCCGCGCTCCCGTGGAAATTCGGGACGAGCGGAATGTTTTTGCCCGCGTATTCGCCGGCGTCAAACTGCGCCTTTACCGCCGAGAAGAACACGCTCGCCCCGCCGTATTTGGCGTCGTACGAAATCTGCAAGTCTACTCCGTAGCGGCGGGTGTCGGGCAGGTTTACGTTCATGTTTTGGGTGTTGTCGAACGAGATTTCGTCCTGCAAATACTGCAAATACGCGCTTGCCGTAAACGTCCACCCGCCGAAGATGTATTTTGCGCCCACTTCGTAGTTTTGGCCGGTTTCGGGCTTCAAGTCGAAGTTGAAGGGGAGCGCCATCGTGTAGCCCTGGTAGGCGGCGACTTCGTCCGTCGTGGGGTAGTGGTAGATTTGGTCGAACTTGAAGAACACAGAGGCGTTCTCCAAAAACCTGTAGTTGAGGCCGAAATTCGCGCCCGCGCCGCTCATCCATTCCGACTCGTTGTAGCGGTTTTTTACCGTGGGGCCGTAGTCGGGGTTCGGGACTATGTATTTTTTGCCCCCTATTGTGATTTCCTTTGTCGGCAAAATTGTGTTTTCGAGATATTCCGTGTTTTTCGCGGAGAGCCTCGAGGCCTCGAACCTGCCCGAAGCGCTTATGTCAAGACAGTCCCAAACGGAAGTGTCCGCGCCCAGGTACGGCGAAAAAGAGAATCTGTCGACGTAGGCGAAGGAGCTTTTGTAGGACGTGTTCAGGTAGTATTTTTGATAGTCCAGAGTTTCGTATGAGCCGTCAAAGCCCGCAAGTATGTGGGAATTTTCGCCGACATTTACGCGGTAGCGCGGCGTGAAGGTGGTTGTTGTCTGAAGCGAGTCGGAGCGCGACTGCGCGCGCCAGTCCATATCCCTAAAATTCATGGCAAGGCCGGCTTCGCCCTCGCCGAACTGCGAATTGTTTTCAAAATTCAGGGCGAAGATGCCGTCTTTCGAGTTTGACTGCTGCGCCTTGCCGTCGGACTTGCGGGGGTCTATCAAATATTGCTCCCATGAAATCGGCCCCGGGTAGCTTGTGTCGGAGTCCGTATACGAGCCGGAGAACACAAGCCTGTTGTTTTCGTCGAAGTCTTTGCCTATCGACAGGTTTACGTTTTTCGCCTCGGCGGCGGAATTTTCGCGCCAGCCCGCGGTGTGGTAGAAATTCCCGCCCAAGCCGAAGAAAATGTCGTCCGCCCTGCCGCTTGCGCGCGCGGCTATGTTGTAGGTTGTGTACGAGCCGTACACGCCCTGAACCGACGCCGAATAGCCGTCCTCCTTCGGGATTTTCGTTTTTATCTTTATTACGCCGGCCTCGGCGGCCGAGCCGTAAAGGGAGCTCATCGGCCCCCTTAAAACCTCTATGCTTTCCACCTCCGAAAGCGGGATTTGCAGCCAGTTTATCGAGCCCATGTCGGCGCGGTTGAACTTCTGCCCGTCAACCATCACCAAGATTCTCGTTTGCGAGTTTTCGCCGAAGCCCCTCATTGAGAGGTCTCCGGAAGCGTTTGAGCCGACAACGGACCTAAAGCGTATGTTCGCCTCTTTTTCGAGAATTTCCGAGACGTTTAAGGCGGAGCTTCTCTCGATTTTCGCTTCGCCCACGTAGGTGGAGTTTAAGGGCTGGGTGAGGGGGTCGCTTTCGCCGATTCTGACGGCGCTTACCACGAACTCCTCAAGCTCCGCCGCGGGCTCTTC
>JAGBOM010000273.1 GCA_017633865.1 Opitutales bacterium | reverse complement strand
CGCGCAGTTATTTTTGCAGCTTTTCTCGCGGCTCTTTTGGGTGTACAAGATTCCATTAACGAAATAATGAGCGGAGGGGCGGGATTTATTTTCCATTTTTAAAAATTCCTCTATGCGCTCGGCAAAATCCGCTTCTCTTGTTAATTGATTAAAAACGGCAAGAGTGGATACGGGGAGTTTTACAACTTCCTTTTTTAAAGTTTCTTTGTTTTTAAGCTCGGACAACACATTGAATGCGTTTTTGCACATAATGAGCGTCTGGTCGCAAAAACAATCTTTGATTAACCCCGTTTCTTGAAGGAATTTTTTATACGGCAAATCTTTCAGTTTCGGATTCTTGCCCAGCAGCAATAATATGAATCTTGAAATTACGTTTTTAGAAGTACGGCATAAATTATTAAAAAGTTTTACTAACTCCTCCTTCCCGTAAGTTTTTAATAATTCGTCAAGCTTTGAGTCAATTTCCTCTAGAGATAATTCCGGAGAGAAGTAATTGCTGATAGCAAGACTCCCGTTTGTAACCAATCCTCCTTCCTTTTGGACAGAAGAATCCATCGGATTCGTGTTAACGTTTTGCGCGGGGGCCCTCGTCCCGCTATTTGTATTGATTTGGAATTTTTCCATATTTTGTAGGTTAGGAAGGCCCCTGTCGTTATGTTTCAATATGCATTAGTAGGCGCAAGTGCCTATTTTATAGGAATTTCGGAGTTCTTGATGGCTTAAAAAATGTCTATTTAGAGCAAAAATTTATTATTTCCATTAAAAAATTATGTAATTTTTCAGTGATTCACCGATTATAATTGTACACTATGAGAAAAAGTAAACCCACAGAATATATAGAAAATTTTTTAAAAGGGCAAAATTTAGGCACTTATTTTAAGGCTGAGGTGTTTAAAAATCTGAATATGCCTCAACAGAGCATTTCCGACGCGCTTCATCGCCTGGATAATATCGTTAGGATCGGGAAAACGAAAAATGCAAAATACCGCATTATTGGTACCGTCTCGCTTGAAGAGCGGGGTAAGGACATGTCCTTTAAGGTTTTCTCCAAACCCCGCGACGAAGAATTTCCCACGAAAGATGGGGGGAATAATTCTGAAATATTATATATAAAAAGAAAAAGGTTCTGCCAAAAAATTGTCGATATAGCTATAAAAAAATACGCTTCCAGCAACTCTCCTCAATACGAAGATAATCTCCTTTTGGAGTTTTTGGCCTGGAAGTTCTTGGAGGACATAGTCGGCCCAGACGCCGTTCCGGATAGGTCTTTTTATAAAAATCCACAAGGCTCTACCTTGGAAATTAATTACAGCAAGTTTAAAGCCAAATCAGTCCTGAAGAAAAATTTCAGCTTCGCTAATATCAGCGAAAAAGAATCGGAATCTTTAGGCATATCGCAGTCCGATAGAAAAATCTTGGAAGGGTACAAAAAGGCCTATTTAATCGTCAACGGGCAAGATTTTACTGGAGATGCGACGTTTTTTCTGAACCACCAAAATGATTGTCGCGCGATACCATTATTTTTCCGAATATTCGACACGCTAAACAGTCCGGAAAAGTATGCGACAATTTTCCAAACGAAAAATTACATCCAGGATGGAAAAAATTTTTGGTGCAACGCCATAAAAAAAGCCGAATTCAACACGTCAAACAAGGATCGCTATAAACGCGAGGGCATAATAAATCTCTTAGCTTCTCTATAATCTGGTCATTCTGAGCCATGTTTTGCGTAATTTAATTCCGAATTGGCATTTATCCTTTCCTCCACATTCAAAAGGCGCGGCAAGTTTGAATAAGCGCTTGATTTAAACGGTGAAGTTCTGTATAAATTTACTCAAAAATAAGCAATGATCACCGATTATCACGCTAAACTTTTTGCAAACGAATTAAGCTTGCGCGCGCCTTGCGGCACCGTTGAGCGCCTAGGGGCGGCTCTGATGAATTCCCGGGTTGATTTAAATCCGCATCAAGTGGACGCCGCCGTCTTTGCCTTTTCGTCTCCGCTTTCCAGGGGGGCGCTGCTGGCGGACGAGGTTGGCCTTGGCAAAACCATTGAAGCCGGCATTTTGATAGCCCAAAGGTGGGCGGAGAAAAAGCGTCGGATTTTGATTGTTGTCCCCGCGAACCTTCGCAAGCAATGGCTTATTGAGCTTGAGGACAAGTTTGCCCTTCCCGCAAAAATTCTTGAAACAAAATCTTTCAACGAGTCCATTAAAGACGGGAATTTGAATCCGTTTTTGAGAAGCGAAATTGTAATAACCTCCTACGCGTTCGCGCGCAACAAAGAATCCTACATAGCGCAAACGCCCTGGGATTTGGCTGTAATAGACGAAGCCCACCGCCTCCGCAACGTCTATAAAAGCGGCAATAAAATGGGCGCGTCCATAAAAAATTCCCTTCGGGATATCCCTAAAGTTCTGCTTACCGCCACCCCGCTTCAGAACAATCTAATGGAGCTTTTCGGGCTTGTAAGCATAATTGACCCCCATGTCTTTGGCGACGAAAAGAGCTTCAGGGAGCTTTTCGCGAACAACCCGTCCGACGAGGCCTTCGCCGACCTTAAAAACCGCCTTTCGCATCTGTGCAAGCGGACTCTCCGCAAGCAGGTCTTAAAATACATAAAATACACGAAAAGGCACGTCTTCACCCAGGAGTTCTACTCAACAAAGGCTGAAGACCAGCTTTACCAGCGCATATCCGACTACCTTCGCCGGGAAGCCCTGCAAGCCCTCCCGAACGGGCAGCGCAAACTTATGACTATGATTTTGCGCAAGCTTCTGGCGTCGTCGTCCTTCGCGATAGCTGGAACTTTGCAGGCGCTCATCGCCAGGCTGGAAGAAATGCTAAAACTCGGCGCGCCCGAACATGAGCTTGACCTTTCCCAAGACTTTGAAACCGCCGACGAGTACTCGGATTCCGCCGAATGCGACGACGAAGACGACGAAATCCCGGACGCCGACGCGGAAACGCCCGAACCCCTGTCGCCCGCCGACATAGACGCGATAAATCTGGAGCTTGCAGACCTTAAAGAATACCTAAGCCTCGCCCAAAGCATACGCCAAAACGCAAAGGGAGAAGCCCTGCTTTCAGCCCTAAAACGCGGGTTTGACATGGCGCAAGAGCTTGGCGGAGCTCGCAAGGCGGTGATATTTACGGAATCCCGCCGCACGCAGGACTACATTTGGCAAATCCTGTCCGAAAACGGCTACGCGGGCAAAATTATGCTCTTTAACGGCACGAACTCCGACGAAAACTCAAGGCAAATTTACAACGCCTGGAAGGAGAAAAACCCGAACCGCACGACCTCCTCAAAATCGGCGGACATGCGCACGGCCCTCGTCGAACACTTCCGCGACAACGCTCAAATTATGATTGCCACGGAAGCCGCGGCCGAAGGCATAAACCTCCAGTTCTGCTCCCTTGTCGTAAATTACGACCTGCCTTGGAACCCCCAACGCATAGAGCAGCGCATAGGCCGCTGCCACCGCTACGGCCAAAAATACGACGTCGTTGTCGTAAACTTTCTGAACCTAAATAACGAGGCCGACCAGCGCGTCTACGAGCTCCTCAACGTAAAGCTGCGCCTCTTCGAGGGCGTGTTCGGCGCGAGCGACGAAATTTTGGGCGCGCTCGGCAACGGCTTGGACTTCGAGCGCAAGATCGCCGAAATCTACCAGAAATGCCGCACCTCTCAGGAAATCCAAATGGAGTTCGACTTTATCCAGACAAGATTCTCCTCGGAAATCGAGGAAAGCATACGCGCGTCCCGCAAAAAGCTTCTGGAAAATTTCGACGCGGAAGTCGCGGAGCGCCTGAATGTTTTCCAGACGGCGTCCCACGCGACAATCGACAAATTGCAGGCGACGCTCTGGGCGCTTACCAAACACGAACTTTCTTCACAGGGCGTATTCTTCGACGAGGAGAACCTGACATTCCAAATGCTAAACCCGGCGGCGCCCGATTTCGTCGACAGGAAGCTCTACGCCATAAAGAGCGTCGGAAGAAATTGCGAGCCCTACGGCATCGCGCACCCCATCGCGCAAAAGCTCATCGAGCGCGCCGCCGCCAGAGACCTGCCATACCGCGGCATACTTTTCGACTACGAAAACACCTTGGGCAAAATTACGCCCATCGAAACCCTGCCTAAAAAGTCCGGGAAGCTCATGCTTTCAAAAGTTTCAATCGGCGCGGAGGAACCCGAGGAGCACCTTGTTATAACTTGCGTTGACGACCTCGACAATGTAGTCGATCCGGATATAGCCCGGCGCTTTTTCAACCTGAACGCGAAAGCCTACGACATTGACGGAACTTTCGACGCCTCAAAACTCGCCCCGATTTTCGAGGGCCAAAAAGAGCAAATCTTGCGCGATAATAAAGAAAAGGCTGCCAAACACTTCGACGAGGAGGTCGAAAAGCTCGAACATTGGAGCGAAGACAGAAAGATGTCCCTCGAAATAAAAATCCGCGACCTCGATAAACAAATCCGCGAAACAAAAAAGAACGCCCGCTCCCTGTATACGCTCGAAGAAAAAATCGAGAACCAACGCAAACAAAAGACTTTGGAATCCGAACGAATGACCCTGCGCCGAAAGCTCTACGAAGCCCAGGACGCCATCGACGCCGAACGCGATAAATTGATAGAAAACGCGCAAAAATCCTTGCAAAACGCTATAAATCATCAAACAATTTTTGCAGTAGATTGGAGAATTGTGTAAACAATATTCTTATATGGAGGGGGAGCAAGTATAAGTTATGAATGAAAGGGCATATGGATTCTGGAGGTTCTCAAGCTATACGAGGCTTTAATTATCAAAAGTCGTTAATCAGTCTTATTGCTATCTTAAATCACGACAAACGAGATTTATCTATTTTTGTAGAAACAGATGATGATGTCGTTGTTCTTATATCTGGAATGAAAATTTTCGTTCAAGCAAAAAGTGGCAAGGATTTAAGTATAGCCAAGTTGATAACCCCCCAAAAAACTTCATCTATAATTAAGAAGAATATTTCAAACGGAGATAATAACGACCGATTTAAAATTGCGATTCCAAATACATGCTTTGCTAAATCCGATATAGAAGGTGTGAATTCATTGATTCTATCCGAAGGTACTATTTTTGAAAATAATGTATACAGATATTCTGACGAACAAAAGAATAAAATAATTAACGCACTAGTTAAGGAAGGTGTTGATCAAAATACGGCTTTATCTAAAATATCCAACAGCTTCATTTATTTATCCGACTTCGATTCTAATCAAGAGCGCGCTATCAAATATTTACTTGGAGAGATGTGCGAACACGATATAAAAGTTGATGATGGCGCAGGGATTAGTATTTTAAACGCGTTGTTTTCAGAAATCGATATTCGGAGTGGGCGTATAGTGGGAAGAGACGCCATATCCGATAAGGATAAAGAACTTTCTTGTGATTTTCTAAATAAAATATTCTGCAAAGGAGAAGTCTTTTCAATTGAAACAGAAATTACGAATATGGTGGCGGGAGGCAATATCTATTTAAAAGAAAGAATAATAAAAGAACGTAATTCGGGTTGTTATGAAGATTTGGAGAGCAATTTAAGAGAATTATATGGAAACTTTGGTATAAATGAAGATACTAAAAACATTGTTTTGCAACTTGTCGATATCGCAAAAAAGGAAAAATTAAATGTCCCCGAAGAGGCTATATATGCTATAACAATAAAAATAGTGGCGGAGAAGATAATAAATGACAATTGATAAATTACTAATTATAGATTACATCAAGGAAGAAGCAGGTGAATTCATTTTTGATCCGACTTCAAATGTAATTTTTAGCGCGGAAAACACGGCGGGGAAAACATGCCTGTTTAAATCAATTTACTATGCGATAGGGCTAGATGTAAAATCGTTCCCTGAAAGTTGGGATTACAAAAAAATGATATTTAAAGCGTATTGTAATTTTGAAGGAGAGAAAGTTACAATTACGCGATTGCTGAATTCGTTTTATATAAACGATAATCCCAAATCGTTAAATTCTAAGGATTACGCAGCTTTTCTTGCAACAAAGATAAAAGCCCATATAAAGCTTCCTATTAAGTCAAACAAGAAAATGATGGATGTATATCCTTCCGTTTACATTCTTCCATTTTATATAGACCAAGACGACTCATGGACGGATGAATTATATAAGGATTCGGCTTCAAATATGGAAATGTATGTTTCTGGCAGTATTCCTAATAAAATATTTGAATACCTTTTTCAAATAGAGAACGATGCAATTATTAGCAAAGAAGAAGAATTATCTAAGCTAAAGAACCTTTCTACTGAAATTAAATCTCGTCAAAATGTATTGAGTTCATTAAAGAAACATTTTGTAGAGTTCCCATCGATTTCTTGTGCCTTAAATGAAGAAGACGCTAAAAATGAAATTAATGATTTTCTTAAAGAATTAGATAAAGTTAACAACTCCGTATGCGAGCTAAAACAGAAAATATATGAACTTCAGAAAAAAATTGATGAGGATAAGGTGGAAATTTCAGAACTAGATAAAATCATAAATATAACTTCTAATTCTTTATCAGGAATACAACTAAGATGTTCACATTGTCACACGCAATTAACATTGGAACAAGCATTGACACGCATGGAGTTGAAGCACAACAAATTTGAAATCCAACACTTAAAGAACCACCTTTCCGAAAAAGTAAGTGCCAACTTAAAAGAACTTTCAAATTTAAGATCCCGTAAACTTGATTTAGATGAGGAGTATAGAAAGTTAGCATGTATTATAAATACTAAGCGTAATAATATAACGTTGCAAGAATACATCGAGGAAAAGTCCAAGTTATACTCTTCTAAAAAGTACAGTCTGGTCGACGATGATTTGAAAGAAGCACTTTCAAAAAATAAAAAGGAAATAAAGGATCTCAATAAAGAAATTAAGCAATTAAAGGCAGAAACAAAAGAAAGAAAAGATATTATAGAAAACACCTTTTTGGACTTGCGGAATTCGTTTTCTCTTTCGTTT
>JAGBOM010000272.1 GCA_017633865.1 Opitutales bacterium | reverse complement strand
CTATTGCGTGATAGACTTTAAGGGCTCCGGCTTCTCCGTCCGCGGCTCGCTTTCCGACGACGAAAAAAACGCGGCCTTCGCCGTGGCGGGGCTCTACGAAATGGAGGAGCTTATCGCCGACGAAATCAGCCCCTTAAAGTACGTTCCCCCCGCGAAAAAAGCCGGGCCCGAGCCTTCTCAAAAAGAGGGCTCGGAGCGTTCCGAAACGCCGGCCGAAAGCGGAAAGCCCGCGCGCAGGCTGCTTTTGGCGTTTAAAATTAAGCGCGACGTTTTGAGCTTTTCGGCGCACTGGAGGGAGGGCGGCGGGCTCGTTCCCGCGTTCGGCAAAAATTCGGTGTCGTCGCTTACTCTCGCCGAGGGCGAGCGCGAAAGCCTGATTAGGGCGGCAAGCTTCGCGCGTAAGGCGGGCTTCGTTTACAACGGCAAATGCTACGAATGCTCCTCGCCCGCGAAATTCCCGCACTTTTGCTAGCGCACAATCAACGAGTGGCGCAGGTATTTCGACATTCAAAAAAGCGCGGATATAGACCTTGTGGCCCGCGGCGCGAGCGATTTGAGAATAAATGTTGATTTGGACTGCGGGGAGGGTTCGCCCTACCTGTCGGCGGATTTCCATGCCGAAAGCGGCGGCGAAACGATAGACTTCGAGGAGCTTAAATTTTTGCGCGGCGCGCCCGCGGCGGGCAGGCTCATCCCCGGGAAGGGTTTTTTTAAAATAGCGGATGCCGACGCCGAAAATTTTTCGCGCGCGCAGCGGACTTTGGAGTTTTTCGGCGGGAAAATCCCGCGCTACATGATGTTTACGCTTTTCGACGAATTTTCGAGGAGCGCGGTTTCAAAAAGCGCGGAGGCATGGAGGCGGGGGGTGCTTTCGGGCAGCATTACGCCGAAGCTCGCGGACTTTTTGCGCCCGTACCAGAAGGACGCGGTTTCAAGAATGTCGGCTCTTTTCAGCGCGGGCTGCGGAATGCTTCTCGCCGACGAAATGGGGCTTGGCAAGACCGTGCAGACGCTTTCTTTTATCGACAATTTTTGGGACGGGGAGTCCAACTTTTTGATAGTCTGCCCGGCGAGCGTAATTCCCGTATGGAGGGGCGAGGCGGCAAAATTTTTCCCGAAAATAAAGTGCGCGGAGCTTGCGCAGCCGAGCGATTTGCGGGGCTCGAAGGGCGTTTTATGGATTTCGAGCTACACGCAGCTCAGGCGCAACAAGCAGAAGCTCGACGGCGTTTCGTTTCACACGGCGGTTTTGGACGAGGCGCAGTACATTAAAAATCCCGACTCGAAGGCGAGCGCGGCTTGCATGTCGATTAAGGCGGGATTCAGGCTCGCGCTGACGGGAACGCCGATTGAAAACCGCCTGCTTGACATGTGGTCGATTTTCAGGTGGCTTATGCCGGGGCTCTTGGGCTCGCGCGCGGATTTTGAAAAGAGGCTGAATGCCGACAGGGATTTTCCGCAAACCTTAAAGCGGCAGCTCGCGCCCTTTGTGTTGCGCAGGGTAAAGCGGGAGGTTCTCGCGGAGCTACCGGCAAAAAACTATGTCGATTTGCTTTGCCCGATGTCGGCAATGCAGGCGCAGGAGTACGAAAAGCTTTTGTCGAGGGCGCGCGAGGCCGTAAAAACGGGCGCGGCGGCCGACGCGAAGGGCAGGGCCGGAGTATTGTCGTTAATCACGCGCCTGCGCCAGGCCTCTTGCGACCCCGCCCTTTTGCCGTGGATAGGCTCGGACTGCCCCGCGGGCAACAGCGGCAAAATTTCGGCTCTTTCGGACGCGCTTTCGGGCATAATCGAAAGCGGCTCAAAGGCGGTCGTGTTCAGCCAGTTTACGAAGTTTTTGGACAGGATAAAAGGCGAGGTTAAAACCCGCTTTAAAGACGCCGCAATATTTGAGCTAAATGGAGCCGTCAAAGACCGCTCCGCCCCCGTTGACGGCTTCCAAAACGCGGCAGGCGCGGCGGTCATTTTTGTAAGTCTGCGCGCGGGCGGAACGGGAATCACCCTGACGGGCGCGGACTACGTTTTT
>JAGBOM010000271.1 GCA_017633865.1 Opitutales bacterium | reverse complement strand
TTAAGGAACTTGTAGCCGCCTTCGCCCGTGTCGCAGGTGTCCTGGACTTTTGCGAGCAGGCAGGCGCAGTTCGCCAAAAGGAAAGTGCCCGGCTCGATTTCAAAATGTAGCTTTCTTCCCGTCTCGAGAGCGAACTCCCTTACAAGCTGCGCGACGGGCCCGCCGACCTCCTGAAGGTCTGTCGATTTTTCCCCCGCCATTCTGCCGACTTTGAAGCCGCCGCCCATGTTGAGGATTGAAACGTCCTTGAACCTGCGGACGGTGTCGAGGCTCATGCGCGCCACTTTTTGCCAAACTTTGGGGTCGGAGCCCGAGCCTATGTGCGTGTGGATTCTTACGATTTTTAGGCCGTACTTTTCGGCGATTTCAAAAATTTGCGGAATGTACTCGTGCCAGATTCCGAAAGACGACGCGGGGCCGCCGACATTCGTGCGCTTTGTTCCGCCCGAGCCGAGGCCGGGGTTGATTCTTACTCCGAGCGTTCCGCCTTTCACCGCCTTGCCGAACTCCTCGAGCTGGAAGAGCGAGCAGGCGTTGAATTTTACGCCGAGGGCGTTTAGCCGCGCGATGTCCGCCGGCATTTGCTGGGTGGATAGCGATATGTCGCCCGCGGGGATTCCCGCGCGCATGGCCCGCTCCGCCTCGAACGCGCTTGAAGCGTCTATGCAAAGCCCCATCGAATGGAAGAGTTTTAGAATCGCCGCGTTTGAGGACGCCTTCATGGCGTAGCGCGCGGTAAGGCCGAAGGCGTTCGGGAACGCCAAAACTTTTTTCGCCTGCTCTACGAGCGCGCTTTTTCCGTAAACGTAGCACGGCGTGGAAAATTTTTCCGCGATTTCCCATGCGGAGCGCGGGGTCAGGATTTTCAGGTGTTCGATTTCCATAAAGATATATAAAAGAAAGCAAATACCAAGCGGGGTTATGTGTCAAGGTTTAGGCGGCGGGTTTTTGGCGGGGGCTTTTGGCGCGGAAGTTCGTTGCTTCGGCAAAAAGAAGTTCGGAATGAATGTAAATTCTATTCCGAGCTTTTTTTGCTCTCGCGCCTGCTTCCGCATCCAAAATCCCCTCGCCAAAAACAACGAACTCAGAACGGTTTTCTTTTTTCTCGCTCCTCGTTCTGCATCCAAAATCAATGCGCCAAAAACAAGCGAGCTTACAACGGTTTTATTTTTTAGAGGAGCGGCGCGGAAAATTTTTTTCGGGATTTGCGGAGCGGTTTTGCGCATTTGTTCGATATATGTATAATGGAACGCAAAATAAAAAAAATATTCAAAGCGCGCGGCCGCAATGTTGGCGCGGATTTTTTTAAACAGCGCAAATTCGCTTCTTTTTTAGGCGGCGCGATTTTTGCCGCTTTCAACATGGCCTCGCAATGCTTAAAAAATCGCAAAGCTTTTGCGGGGGGGGTTAATATTGGTTCCTCCGGTATTTTTTGCGGCGGGGGGTTCCGTTGCGACTTCTTTTATCAGCATATCGATTTAGACAGGGCAAACGCTTTCCCGCAGGAAATCGCGCATTTGTGCGGCTTTAAGCAGGACTCCGCGATGGGCTCCGAAAAATCAGGAAATAATGAAGAATCTTTAAACGGGGGCGAAAACTCGAAAGGCGAAAAAGAAGGCCTGCCGAAATTCAACAGGGATATTTTGGAGCGGGCGAAATCCTATCTGGGCTCCGGCGCTTGGGCTTTCGACAGCGAAAAGGACGACTTCGGCAAGGGCAAATATAAGTGCAACAAATTCGTCCACGATGTGGTCGAGGAGTGCGGCGGCAAGGTTCCCGAAATCGGGGAGGACGCGCGCACCTCGCATAAGCCGCTCGCGAACCAGTGGGGGAACAGGGCGCTGAAAATCGAGGGCTTTGAGGTTGTTGAAAACCCCCGCCCGGGCGATATTGTCGCCGCCCATCGAAGGGGCGAGGTCGACCACGGCCACGTCGGCATAGTCAGCTCAAAGGGCAAATATATTTCGGCGCGGAAGGACTATGTCGTCGACGAGCCCCTGCCCAAAAAAAGCGCGAAGTATGACGACATTGTCTTTAGAAGACGGGTGAAATAGATATTGGCTTTTGTTATGCGATATTAAGCATTCGTAAAATATGAAGTATGCGATTGGCGTGGTATTTTTTGTGTTTGCGGTTTCTATTTTTGGGCTGTATTGCGGGCCTGTCGATATTCGCGAATACTATGTTCCGCTGGCCAAGATTAGGATATGCGAATCGCTTATAAACCCCGCGGACAATCTAGACAGGATGAAGCTCGCCTGTCTTTCGGATCGTTGTTTCTTTTTTGGGGCGTATTTGCGGTTAAAGCAAATAAATGAAAAGACAAAACTGTCCGACCCAAAGTTGTATTCCCAAACAAAGGAATTTATTGAAGGCGATTTGTATTGCGCCATGTATAAAGGCCATCATTTGGGCATGGATATTTTGCTTTGCTGCGAATTGACCCAACCGCAAAAAGATGTCATTCTTGAGTTTTATTCCCAATATCCAAACTGCCGCAAAACCGCCGAGCTGCTCGCCTCGATGCGCAGGGAGGAGCGCGAGGCGTTGGCGCCCGACTTCTATAATTTTTTGCGCAAACAAAATTTGGAGGAAATAGAATGATGGAACTCTTCCGGTATTCGCGCTAAAAATTTTTAGAATTGCGAGGCCTCTTTTACGGCGTTTTTTACGGCGTCGAAGGTGAGTATGGAGGGCAGGACTATCGGCGGGCGGTCGGGGTTTGCGGGGTAGACAAGGTTTAGCGGCACTCCCGCGCGCCCGAATTTTTCGAGCTCCTTTGCGATTTGCGGATTTTTATCGGTCCAGTCCGCCCTCAAAAGTTCGACATTGTTTGCCTTGAAAAATTCTCGCGTTTTGGCCGTGTTTAAAACCGCCGTTTCGTTAGCGAGGCAGGTGAGGCACCATGCGGCGGTGAAGTCCACATACGCGATTTTGCCGCTTTTTCTTACTTGCGAGACTCTTTCGAGGCTCCATGCGTTTTCGGCTTGCGAGCCGTTTTTTAGCGCGGTTTTTGCGGTGAAGAGAGTTGCCGCCAAAAACGCGATTAGCGCCGCAAGCGCGAAAGCCCTCGTTTTTTTGCCGTTTATGGGCGCGGAAAATCTGCCGAAAATCCACAGCCCGAAGGCGAGGCAGAGCGCGCCCAGCATTAGGATTGCCGCGGCGTCCGCGCCCCGCTGTTTTGCGAAAACGCTCAAAAGCCAGATTGCCGCCGCGAACATCGGAAACGCCAGAAACTGCTTGAAAGTCTCCATCCACGCCCCGGGTTTGGGCATTCGGTTGCGCAGTGCCGGGATTAGCGAAAGGGCGCAGTAGGGGGCTGCCATGCCCAAGCCCAAAAATATGAAAACGGCAAAAGTTTTGCCCGCGCCCGCGCCGCCCGCAAGGGCGAGCCCGACGGCCGAGCCCATAAACGGCGCGGTGCAGGGGCTCGCCACCGCCACCGCCAGAACTCCCGACAAAAACGCCCCGCTTTTCGTTCCGCCCCCGCCGATGTTCCCGAGCCTTGTAAGCCCCGCGCCGATTTCAAACATCCCCGCGAACGAAAGCCCCATCGCCACGAAAAGCAAAACCAAAAACGCCACAAACGCGGGCTCCTGAAGCTGGAATCCCCAGCCGATTTCGCTCCCCGCTTTTCTCAAAAATAATAGAATTGCGGCGAGCAGCGCGAAGCTTGAAACTATGCCCGCGCAGTAAAGCGCCGCCCCGCTTTTCGCCCCGCCCGAATCCTTTAAAAGCGACATGGCCTTTAGCCCCAGCACGGGGAATACGCATGGCATAAAGTTCAGGATTGCCCCGCCCAAAAACGCGCCGAAAAGAGCCGCCAAAAATCCCGAATCCGCCTTTTTGCTTTCGGGGGCTTTTGGCGATTTCTCCCCGCCGGAGCCTTCGGGAAATTCCGCGTTTAGCGAGCTTTCCGCGCCCGCCGGCAGGCACAGAGCGCCCGAGCATTGCAGCCAAGAGGCCTTTGCGGAAATTTTGAAAGTCCCCGCAGCGTTTTCCGGCGGCATTATTTTAAACGCGATTTTTAGCGATTTTTTATAAATTTTTATATTAAATTCGGAAGATTTTTCGGTTTCGGGCTTCGGCGCGGATTTTTCGAGCAGCTTAAAGCCCTTGGGGAGGCCAAGCTCGACTTTTGTCGACAGCCCCGCATCCCCCGCGTCTTCGGCGTAGATGTATGAGCCCCTCGGAATTTCAAAATTCGCGAAAACAAAAAACGGCTCGGAGGCCTTGGGGTTCGCCCCGCCCAAAGATATTGAAAAGCGGACGGGTTCGGGGGTTTGCGCGCTTTTTGAGGCGGAAAATTCGCCGCCGCCCGCGTTTAGGCTTGCCGCGCCCCCGCCGAAGAAGGAGGTGGCAAAAAATATCAAAAGCAAAAAGTTTCTCATTTCGTCATTAAATAGTCTTACTATGTTGACAAATCGTCAAACAATAACGATTATTTGAACAATAATTAACCTAACCAACATAAATTCACCGAGGGCGCAAAATGTCAAACTTCTTTAAAGGACTATTTTCAAACGATATCGGCATAGACTTGGGCACGGCGAACACGCTTGTTTTCGTGAAGGACAAGGGCGTGATTATGAGCGAGCCGAGCGTCGTGGCCGTCTACAACAATTCCAAAAAAGTTCTGGCCGTGGGCGAAAAGGCCAAGCGCATGCTGGGCAGAACCCCCGGCAACATCTCCGCCCTGCGCCCGATGAAGGAGGGCGTCATAGCCGACTTTGAAATTACCGAGGCCATGCTCAGGTATTTCATCAACAAGGCCAGCTCCCACCTGCGGAAATTCACTCCGCCGAGAGTCGTTGTGGCGGTGCCCTCGGGCATTACGGAGGTTGAAAGGCGCGCGGTGAAGGAGTCCGCGATAAGGGCGGGCGCGCGGCTGGTGTTCCTTTTGGACGAGCCTTTGGCGGCGGCCATTGGCGTGGGGCTTCCCGTTTGGGAGCCGACGGCGTCTATGATTGTCGACATAGGCGGCGGCACGACGGAGGTCGCGATAATCTCCCTCGCCGACGTAGTCTACGCCAAGAGCATACGCGTCGGCGGCGACAAAATCGACGACGAAATCATCCAGTACATGAAGCGCGCCTACAACCTTTTGATAGGCGAAAGAATGGCGGAGGAAATCAAGATGAGAATAGGCTCCGCCTTCCCTCTTAGGGAGGAGCTTGTAATGGAGGTCAGGGGGCGCGACTGCGTGGCGGGGCTCCCCAAAACGCTCATAATAACCTCCCAGGAAATACGCGAGGCTCTTGACGAAACCTTCAACAAAATTACGGACGTCATCAAGGAGGCCCTCGAAAACTGCCCGCCCGAGCTCAGCGGCGACCTTGTCGCAAAGGGCATAGTTTTGGCGGGGGGCGGCTCGCTCATACGCAATTTGGATTTGAGGATTACCGACCGCACGCTTATACCGTGCTTTGCGGCGGAGGCCCCGCTTTTGGCCGTCGCCAACGGAACCGGCGCGGTTTTGAACGACCTCGGCTGGTGGATGGAAAACTCGTAAAGATTTACCGACTTGTCCAAAAACCGCACAAACACCGCGATTTTAAACATCGTCGCCTTTGCCGCTATTCTTATATTTTGCGCGGCGGCTCCGGATTTTGCGCGCTCTTTGGCGGAGCCGGCGTTTTCGTCTTTCAAGGCGCCGCTCAACACGATACCCTCGCGCTTGAAGGATTTGGAGCAGTTTTGGCTTTTGCGCTCGGGCTCCAAAACCGCGCTGATAGAGGCGGGAAGGGACCTCGCCAGAATCAACGCCGGCTACGAGCTTAGGCTTATGGAAAACGACTCGCTTTCCGCGAAGCTCGCGCGCTACCAAAACATGTGGGCGATGCCCTCCGACGAAAAGTTCAGGCCCGAAATCGCGCGGGTCGTCCGCCGCGACATAAGCGCGTGGTGGCAGCACCTCGTAATCCGCAAAGGCTCGGCGAGCGGGGTGGAGGAGGGCGACGCGGTCGTGTATTCGGGCGGCGTCGTGGGGCGCGTCAAAAAGGTGCTGTCGGCCGACACGAGCCTTGTCGAGCTTTTAAGCAGCCGCGATTTCAGAATGGCCGCGCGCTTTGAGGGCGACGACCGCCCCGTAATTTACCAGGGCGCGGGGCAGATGTCGTTTAGAAGCGCGAGGGGCGAGGTGAGCGACGTTTACACCGACATTTCCGCGCCGGCGGGCAGGCCGCTAAGGCTTGTGGCAAGCGGGCTTGCGGGGACGTTCCCCGAGGGGCTTTACATAGGCAGCGTCTCGAGCCTTTACTTCGACGGCGACAGAATGTTTAAAACGGGCCCGGTTTTGCTGAACCCCGAATTGGGCTCGCTTAGGGAGGTCGCGGTTCTCGTAAAAATTTCGCGCGCAAATCCGGCAAAATGACAATCGCAGGCGACATAAAATTCCGCTTTATTCGGGCGCTCGTTTTGAATCTGTTTTTTTTGCTTTTTTTGGACAGCATAAACAATATGCTCGCGGGGGGCGCCTACATTTTCGCGCCGGCGATTCTAATCGTCTCGCCCGCGCTTTTTTTGGGGACGCGGGGCGCGTTTATTATGGCGATAGCTATGGGGTGGCTGTTCTC